>JBFHCW010000010.1:0-24887 GCA_041585035.1 Litorivivens sp. | reverse complement strand
TGGATTAGGATTGGTGGTATTGCTCGTCGATACAAACTATCGCCTAGTGGAGGTCATTTGGTGGGAAGGTTTGCCAAAAACATTGCGCCCTATGTGCTCGCTGAGCTCGGCAAAGCGGAGAGTGCGTCTGAAAATGGCGATTTTTGACGCCGGGCTTGGCTTTAGCATAATTTCAAAAAATGTGCGTACAGATTCCCAATCAGGAAACTGCTCACTACCAAACTGGATTAGGGAGCCCTCGAATCGATCTTGTCCTTTACCTGACGGCATATCGTCAATGAGGTAGTGGCCTTTGTTCAGGTTTTTATGTGGTGTGATGATGAGATTTTGAACTACGGACAGACCTAAGTGTTTTTCGACCCAATCTCGCTTTTCTGAATAGCAGTGGGAATTATGAATGGAAGGCGCCGTCAAGATATACACATCCGTTTCGGGAAGGTCGTTTAACCAGTGATACGACTCTATTGCCCCTGGCAAGGGATTCAGGCCAATGTACATACCCGGCTCGCTTTGAGGGAATTGCAAATCAGGGAACAAGTCCTTTTGCCGAGAAAACCCTTCCTCGTAGTCGCACAAGACGTGATCCATATCGACGTAGATAATCGTCTGTTTCCGGTCGGCCACGTTTTTTCCTCGGGAGACGAAAAATAACAGACAAGGAAAATAGCATAAATTCAATGATTTAAGTATTTCTCTGAAAGGAAGCAACCGCATATGTCGAAACACCCTATGACCGGAGGGTCAACATCCCCTCCAACCACCAAGCAAAGAACTGCGCATAATGTATATTATGTTAAATGCAATATGAGTTGATAGGGTCTTAACCCATATCCACCCATTTCTTCCAATAACAGATTATAACCCGTTGTTTTTATTCAAAATATTGTATTTTAATATTCGGGGGTACCTTTCATGGGAATCCATATCTTATTGATTTTATGATATTTTATTGAAGTGTGGTTTTTCATTTCCCGAGGACAGAACGTGGCCGACCGGAAGCAAACGATTATCTACGTCGATATGGATCATGTCTTGTGCGATTACGAGGAAGGGTTTTCTCGGCAAAAGGCCTTGTTCCCTGAATTGCAATTCCCTCAAAGCGAGCCGGGTATGTACATTGGCCTGAATCCCTTGCCTGGGGCAATAGAGTCATATCACTGGTTAAACGACCTTCCCGAAACGGATGTGTATATCTTGACGGCGCCGTCTGTTCACAACTCCCATTCTTATTCAGAAAAGCGAGATTGGGTCGAAAAACACTTAGGCATGTCCGTTGTTCGAAATCTCATCATCACACCACATAAAAACCTGAACAAAGGCCACTACCTCATTGACGATATGCCGTCAGGTAAAGGACAAGATCGATTCGAGGGATCCCTAATCCTGTTTGGTAGTGAGCAGTTTCCTGATTGGGAATCTGTACGCACATTCTTTGAAATTTCTCTAAGAGCAAGCTCAGACTCAGAAAAGTCTGACACTTGGGATTCGTTTTTCAATTCAGAAGACGCAGTGACCGAAGATTTTGGACTAAACCAAGAAGATCGTGATTGGTTGGACATGAGACCGGTCGGACGCGAAAAACTGGACTGATATAAAAGAAAGATCGAATTTTTGGCTGGAACCTCACTTACACACCAATAATCCGTTAAAATATCATTATTACGGATTAATTCTCTAGCCCTTTTCGAGGTGATGTATGCCCAAATCTGGCCAGGCGCGCGTCCTCACAGCTGCGCAACAAGATCATGTCTTCGACGTGATTCAGCATCATCGGCATCCCGAAAAGAACACAGCGATTATGCAGATCAGCTTCAAACTCGGGCTCAGGGCCCAGGAAATCGCTCTGCTCCAGATCAAGGAGATTGCGAAGCTCAATCCATCCGGTACCGACTTCAAATTGCTGGAAGTTATGAGCCTACCAGCGGCCTACACCAAAGGCGCTGATGCCATGGGACGTTCACAAAGCCAGTACCGGCGAAGAACGGTCAGTTTCGATGTGGAAAGTTTTGATCAGGTGGTTCGCCAGGTCGAAGCGCTAGCCAAGGCTGGCGCCGAGGTAAATCCTGAAGATTTCTATCCGCCAGTCAGAAAGCATCGCGGAAAATCGCGTGATCTACCCATGGTAGATGCGGCGCTTCGTGCCGCGCTGACAGACCATTTGCGTTTGCGTATAGAAAAAGCCGGAACGCTCAAGCCCTCCTCCCCTCTTTTTATTACTCAGAAAGGCGGTAGCTATTCTCCAAACACCTTACAGGAGCACATGGCAGTAATACTTCGAGATTGGGCCTGCGTCGAAAAAGCGAGTTCACATAGTGGCCGGCGTTCTTTGATAACGAATGTGATTCACAAACAGAAAAAATCGGTGAAAGTCGCGCAAAAAATTGCTGGTCACGTAAATCCATCGACCACATTGATCTACGAAGAACCGCCCGAAGGCCAGATTAAAGAAGCCTTGGAAAATATTTAATGTCACAGCGTATGCTTCCCGACAATTGGGCAGCCCGGAAATATAGGTTGAAGCAGTAAAGTATGAAATTTCGCCCTTGTAACTGCGACCCGTAGTATTTTACGACTACGTTTATAGGGCGCCGGATCTCCCCACCACACAAAGGAAGACTCGAAGCCTTTCCCATTATGGCGAGATTCTCTAACGACAATAACACCGTCAAATTGCTTGCCCTTAGATTTGTGTATTGTCATAACCTGAATACCCGGAGGATCATCAACTCCGTTGAGAATCTGGTCTTGAGCTAGAGCGCTTTCAAGGACTTCTCTCAGCACCAGTATATTGTCCATCCCGTGCCCACACACCTCCTAGTCCCGCACTTATAAGGCGGCCTCTGTTGAACGCCACTAAATAATCTAAGTTTCGTGCAACCTCGACTAAATCTTGGTCACGGGTTCGCCGAAGTTTGAATTTAATGCGGCTGATATTTTTGCCGCTGTCGCTCCTGAGTGAGCTAGTATTGCTACACTTTTTGCATACGTACCTGTCTTTCGCTTAACAGCCCTATGCAATGCGCCTAGAGCCATCCTAAGTCTACTATTTTGACTCCGCGTCTTAGGGTTTAAAGTTAGTGAAGAAATTCCTTCATATGGTGCCCCCCCTGATATTCCCCGAAAGAATATCTTGACCAAAAACTGCTATTTCTGTTCCTGAGCTGCGATGGTTTTGGGCACCTAAATCGACTTCCAGAGGATCTAGAGTACCTTTAATTGCATCAATTCGTTCTGGACCCACGCCAGGAAGATGATCAAATATCTGCTGTTCTAAATCAGCCAAACAAACGATTTGGCTGTTGGACGATAGTAATTCAATACATTTCCATGCTTCGGGCCCAGTATCTTGAGCTTCATCTACAATAATAAGTGGATATTTTTGGGAAACTAATTCCCGGATATGTGAGCTTTTATCAATCAGTGCCAACGCATTCTCTGCAAAGAGATCAAAGGCAATTTGCCGACGATACCTTCCGCGTCAAACCTTCATATGCTAAACGAGACGCGACTGCTGGCGTTCACTCAAAAAAATAGAATAACTGTTCGGAGCAGTCGTTTTAGCGCTAGAAAAGCTGAGCTCAAGTGCACCAGGCTACGCGATATATCGATATACCCAACCAGGCAACTTCCCTGATGTTTGACCAAAGTATGGAGACGACCGAAACTAAATAGAGTCAGAGGCTACCCGGTTTCGTGGACCTACAATGCCTTGCGGAGATCAGAGGGGAGATACTGCAATGCCCGGCGGAAGTTCGGCAGCAAATGGTTGGATTGGTGACTGCGGTCGATCGAGCTTCGATGGCCGCGGCGGGCGATTGTTTCGTGAACGCCATGGCGAGAGCCACTCTGCTCGCCCAGAATGCTGGTAACTGGTGCAATTTTCTGGCTAGAGCTCCAGGTTAACTGCCTCACTGAGCCTCCAGCCGTAGCGCTGGGCGTGGGCGCTGATTTCAGTTCCTTCGTCGGCTGGAAACGGATCGGTGTAGACTTGCCAGGGACCATCGTCCAGCCGATAAACGATGGACGCACCCACTACTGTCGATTTCAGTACAACATGATTCTTGTCCCGCTGTATCTGCGGCGCCGGTGTTACGCAGGGCTCGCCCTCGCAGAGTAAAGCCTCAACCATTTCCGCCTCGGGTTGTGCCGAGCGGTCGCCCACCCGCTCAAGCCACTCATCCAACGCAGCACGCAATCGTTCAAGTTCATGCCGCCAAGCGGGGTTCTTCGCGAGATTCGTCAGTTCGTGCGGGTCATTGTGCAGATCGTAAAGCTGCTCTCGTCCGACCGATTCGAACCAGCGCGCCTGCACCGGCGAGAGCTTGCCCGCCTTCCACAAAGCTCGCATATCTCGGGTCATGACCTGAATATCGCGAAAGGCCAAAGGGTGCCCGCCCGAAACCTCCGGGCGCCAACTGCGAATATACTTGAAGCGCCGATCCCGAACCGCGCGCTGCCGATCCACCACCTCATCAATGCGATCCCGCGCGGCATAGATATAGCGACGGGGTGGCGTTTCAACACTCAGAATATCTCGCCCCTGGAAGTACTCCGGCTGTTCGACGCCTGCCAGTGACAAAACGGTCGGCGCCAGGTCGACGAAGGAGATCATTCGCTCATCGCGCTCGCCAGCTTTTACGGAAGCCGGACGCCATTTCTCAGGCCAGTAGATAATCATCGGAACCCGCAAGCCACTGTCGAACAACTCCCGCTTGGCACGCGGCAGGCCATCGCCGTGATCGGTGGTCCAGATAACAATGGTGTCGTCAGCCAGACCATCGCGCGTCAATTGCATGAGCAGCGCCCCCACCTGT
Source organism: Litorivivens sp. (assembly GCA_041585035.1). Taxonomy (GTDB): domain Bacteria; phylum Pseudomonadota; class Gammaproteobacteria; order Pseudomonadales; family Spongiibacteraceae; genus Litorivivens. The sequence goes on along the minus strand of JBFHCW010000010.1, from coordinate 20,073 downwards.
TTATCCATTGCGTGGATATTGTTGTAGTGCCTGGCAATTTCGGTGCGAACAGAGGGAATATCAGGGTAGTAAGGCGGCAAGACGACATCCTCTGGCGCCACCGGCTCACTATCCTTCTGGAACCCTTCGAACACCGCGCGAATAACTTGCATCTTGAAATGTAGAAAGCTCTCAGGCCAGGTTCCCAGCGGTGCGAAGGTACCGCTCTCATGGGTTACATTGAAATTAATGAAGCCGAAGAATGGCTGGCCAGACGCCCGCTTCCGCCAGCTTGTCCTGAAGCCCTCATCACTCCAGATACTCATCGGCCCACTACCAGCGAGTGTCCCACTGAATTGATAATCGAGTTTGGAATCAGTAAAGGTGTAGTAACCAGCTGCGCGTAACAACTCCGGGTAGGCTTTTAAGGGTGCTGGCGGTACGGTCTTGTAGCCGCCCTCCTTACGCTCTGAAGTACGCATATGCTGAGCACCGAGGCTGATCTGGTTCACCCCCATAATATGCGCGGCCCGGCTCGGCGCGCAGACGCCAGCGGTAGTAAAGGTATGGGTGTAGCGCACCCCCTTCGCCGCGAGCGTATCCAGATTGGGAGTCACCGCAATTTCATCGCCGAAGGCACCGACCCTCGGGCTCATATCCTCGGCCATCAAAAGGAGAATATTGGGGCGCTCAACCGCCTGAAGACTGCCAGCGACGACTAGAAAGCCCCAAAGCGCATTTCGGACTAGTGAACGGACGAAGAACTCTGACACTGGAACCTGCCTGCGATTTCTATATCTGCGCTATCGTTAATAAGCCAGTTTTCTAGAAAGTATATCTAAAGGTGCCATAAACGGTTCGCGGCGCCTCCACCCCTTCTACCACCGAGCCTTTGAGAATCTGTCCCTGGCGCAGAGTCGCCACTTCATCGGTCAAGTTTTCGCCCTGAAGCCTGAAGCTCCAGCCCTGCAAAGGATTACCGATCCCGACCGTTGCCCGCCAGCGGGTAACGTCGCCCTGAATATAGCGATCATCCAGGCTGGTTGTAGTGAACTGTTCGGACTGATAGTCGAGCCCGCCGCCAAATTGCAGTGCCAGACCGCTTCGGGTCAACGGCAAGGTCACCATACCCAACAGGGTGCCGGTATATTTTGGCGTCAGCTCGAAGGGCTTTCCGGTAGAATCACAGCGCGGATCACTATCACCGTCGGTGTTGCGGTTATCGGGAAAGCACTGGTTATTGGTAAAATCCAGATACTCGCTATCATTCACGCCAAGCGTGGCGAACAGTGTCAACCAGCGAGTGACAGCGAAGGTCATATCCCCTTCCAGTCCTTGGCTGCGAGCCTTGGCGGCATTTTCGACCTTATTGCTACCCACGCCGAAACCGCGCTCGTTGGCGACACCCACCAGCACCTGAAAGTCGTCGATATCGATACGGTAGAGCGAAAGATTCAGACGCATGCGCCCGTCAAGCCAAGTGCTCTTGATATCAACGCCCCAGTCAGTAGCTTCCTCGGATTCGTACTGCAGTTGGTCGAGGCTACCGCGAAACGAGAACGCGTTATAACCGCCACCACGAAAGCCGCGCGCTACATGGAGAAAAATACCGAGGTCATCGCTGGGCTGAAAATTCAGCGCGAAACGGCGAGAGATATTGGATTCGTCACGCCGCAAATCATGTTGGTATTCCTCAATGCCGAGTATCGGCATGATAATGTTCGGCTCAGGAGAACTGTAGAACTGATTGAAGCTGGCGGTCTTTACCTCGTCATTGAAGCGTATGCCCGCCTCGAGGGCCCAGGACGGCAGAAACTGCCATTTGGACTGGAGGAAAATCGCCTTGGCATCCGCCTCCTGGTTGAACACTTGGGTAACGGATTCGGCGACCAGACCACGCAAAGCCCCGGAACTGATAGGCAGTAGAGGAAAGAGCTGGGCCAGTAGGCTGTTGGTTTGAGGTAATAAATTACTTCCCGCTGAACCAATGGTGTCGATGAAGAAGTAGTCGAGGTAAGCTGCACCGAATTCATACACCAGCCCATCGCCTTCGATCCGACGATTTTGCGTGTAGGCACCCACTAGAAAATTACTGCTACCCAACTCCAAGCCGAACAAGTTGTCGAGCCCAAACAGCCCCGGCAGCTCCGGAGATTCAAGACGTAATTCCAGGGTTTTGGTGGGCGAGCGATCACCGTCGCGTGCGAAAATCGCTGGCGCAGGCGTTGAATCCACATCCAATGCAGCGGAACCTTCGAGTACTGCGTAGCCGCCTTGGGCGACTAACCCCCACTCCCCAATGCCGTAGCGCCACTCCAAATTGTAGATATCCAGTTCGGTCTTGCGAAAATCGGGATCGTTGATCGTGTTTACAAAATTGCCGCGTGTGAAATCCGAGGCCGGGTCATAGCTCAAGGTAATGGCGCGGAAGGTATCGGTAACATCAAACAGCTCCAGCCCTGCGCCGGTGGATTCCACCCGGGTCGAATCCACTCCGATTTTCAGCATCGAACCGAAAAGATCCGGGAATTCTAACTTGAGGCGATAACCTTCCCGCTCTGTACCACGACCGAGGTCGGGTGCACCCGAAAGAGAGACGCCCGCACTATTTTCCACAAAGCCGTCCCGTTCATCGAGCAAAGCCGCCACCCGAAAATTCAGGAAGCCCTCTATCAGTGGGCCGCCAACCCCCGCTTCCAGACGGCGGCGTTCGAAGTCTCCGTACTGATAATCGATAAAGCCTTCAAGCTCGTCTGTGGGCGAACGGGTGATCAGGTGAATCAACCCTGCCGTTGTATTTTTACCGAATGCCGTTCCCTGAGGCCCGCGATACACTTCCATGCGTTCCAAATCAAACAGCGCCGAGGTGAAGTATTCCAGCCGCGTATAGGGAATACCGTCTATCGCCACCCCGGCTGGCGGCTCGAAGGCTTTGTTATTCTGGTTGACGCCGAAACCGCGCACTCGCGGCAGAATAAAAAAGCCAGCATCCGCGACTTTCACGTTTGGGGTATACAGAACCGCGGAACTGAGATCTGTAATCGACCACTCTTCGATGAAGTCTTCATTGATCACCGAGATCGACAACGGCACATCCTGAATCGATTCCGATCGCTTCTGCGCCACCACCAGCACTTCTTCCAGCGCCAGTGATGAGCGCGGACTCGTATCGCTTGCTGGCGCCTGTGCGGCAACCTGACAGGCGTATAGCCCAGCGACAAAGAAAAAAAAGATCGTGTTTATCCGAGTATTCATAAGAAGTATTCACTCCCCTGGCGTTTCGCCAAATATTTTTATGTGATTATTTTGCTGCCAGGCTGACCACGAGTTGGCGTCAGGCTGGCCCGCATAAAGAAAATGTTTGAGGTGATGGACCCATTGCCGATGCAGGCGCACGCGCTCCTCGCGAGTTCCAGGCTGCCAGGCAAAGCCATCATAGCTGTTACCATCCTCAGCAAAATTGCCGAAGATAAACGGCACATCAAGACCGTGAAATGCACCGAAAACTCCTTTCCAGGGCTCCGGGTAGTTATCCCATACAAAACGATAGCGCCAGGCATTTTGGCCGCTGGCGACAACTTGGTCGGCAGCCGAATCCAGCGCCTTGTTCACCGCCAGGTTATAGAGAGAACTTTTAGTGCGAAGCACCATCAGCGAGAAGCTGCTAATCAACTCGTCGCGCGCCACGGCGTGCTGCTGTTGTTGCTGTCCCCGTCGCCAAAAACGCAGCCGATCCTCTTCGTCCTTGATATACAGCAAGAAGCTCGCTTCATTGTCGGTGCCCCCCAGTATTGTCGGCACGCTATTAAGCAAGCCTTCGCCGTCCGCAGTCAGGACAGTTCCATCAATTATGGGTTTCTCAAGCTTGATTCCTCGCCCAGCTTCAATCAATTCATCCGTACTTTTGCGATATAAGGCTTCGCGCAGCGCAGCTCCTTCAAGCGACCCCGCGCCGAGGCGCTCCACAACGGATTCGCCATGACGCAACAAATGCTTCCGCTCTCCCATCAAAGGCAAACCGGACAGCGCGATAGCCTGCTGGAACAAGCCTGTCGCCAGTGGCGAGCGCATCAGCAACCACACACTGAAAGCACCTGCGGAGTGCCCCATTACCGTGACGCGCTCAGGATCGCCACCGAATTGATTAATATTGTTTTGCACCCACCGCAGCGCCGCGATCTGATCCAGCAGGCTGAAGTAACCCGAATCGCTTACCGGATCACCGCTATGGAGTGCCGGTAGATGCAGATTACCGAAAATCCCCAACCGATAGTTGAAGGTCACTACCACTGCATTGGCGTCAACTGCAAGGCGTGTACCATCGTAGGCGGGCAGTGAAGCCGCGCCATAGACCCCAGCGCCGCCGTGGATAAACACCAGCACTGGCTTTGCTGATTCCGACGCAGCGCGCGCAGGCGTCCAGATATTCAGGTAAAGGCAATCTTCCGAACCGTAGGCTTTGCCAAAAACCGCGGGGTTATTGTCGGCGTAGAAATTACCGACCTGAGCACAGGCGGGGCCAAAGGTATCAGCCGTCCGGATACCGTCCCAGACTGGAGCCGCGCCGGGTTTTTGCCAGCGCTTTTCAGCAAGCGGAGGTGCGGCGTAAGGTACGCCGAGGTAGCGATAACTCTGCTGCCCACGCTCACCCTGTAAAAGCCCCTGGTCCAACTCAACCATTTGCGCCAAAACCAGAGAGGGCAACATAAGCAAGCTGGCCAGCAGTGATACCCACCTCATCACCCTGCCTCCTGCACCACGTTCAGGGAACCGAGAAAGTCCGCGAGGCGATTATTGAAAACCTTGGGATGTTCAGCAGTCACTGCGTGATGCGCGTTCTCAATCACCACCAGCCGGGCGTTAGGCAAGGCATTCACATACTCTTGCTTGAAACTGACCGGTGTGTAGTCTCGGTCGGCGGCGACCACCAGCACTGGGCACTCAATTGCTGATAACTGCGGCGACACGTCCCAGCCATCGAGGGCTTTCATCAGCGCCCGGTAACTCGACTTGTCGTTTTGCTCAAAGTCTTTCCTGAATTGCGCCTGCAGCTCCTGATTTGTAGGGAAAAGCTTTTTCGCCAGAACGCGTCCCAGCACTTTGAAGCCCAGAAAATTCACCAACGTCTTGCGCAGCCAGAACGCGGCACGCGCGGTACCGAGAATCACAAAGCTCGGCGAGCTGTTTACAATCGTCAATGAACTCACCCGCGCAGGCACTGTAAGTGCCAATTGAAAGGCTACCGCCCCCCCCATCGATAAACCGACCACATGTGCTTGCGCCATACCTACCGTCGTCATCACCGCCGCTACGTCCTCTGCAAAGCGGGACAGGCTGTAGTCGCGACCGTCGGGCCAGCGCTGCGAATGCCCGTGCCCTGGCAGATCCAGGGCTAATACACGGTAGTGCCGCGTAAACTCCTCTATCTGGGGAAGCCAATCCCCACTGTGCGAACCAAGGCCGTGAAGCAGCAAGAGATTCGGCCCTTTACCCGCCACGGTGTAATAGAGGCGGCAATTTTTATGGATGTGATACGACATAATTTGAAGTGAACGTTCGTTATAGTTTCATTTACATTATCCCTGTAATACACTGAAGTCAACCCAAGCCAAATAGATAACGATCGTTATATGCACAAAGCCAGCCACCGCCGTATCGCCACCGCTGACACCGCCCTCCCCCCGCAGGCAAACCTTAAGGGCGCGCGCGGCCGGGCGCTGGACACCGCCCTTCATTTGTTTGCAGAAAAGGGGTTTGGGGGCACCTCGGTAAGAGACCTGTGCCAAGCGGCGAACGTTCAGCCCGCCACACTCTACGCCCACTTCCCCACCAAGGAGCATGTGCTGGCCGAGCTGATCACCCTCGCCTATGAGGAACTGTATCGCGCACTGCGCTCGTCCTTACTGGAATCCAACTCGGATCCTGAAGCCCAGTTGCGCGCCCTGGTAAAAACCCATGTGCTGTCTCATTGCGAGTACAGTATGCTGGCGGTGGTGGCGAGCGCCGAACTGCATATGCTTTCAGAAGACTTGACGGCGCCGATTTTGACACTGAAGTCCCAGGCAGAAGCATTACTGATCGAGGTCCTGGAACGCGGTGCGGAAAAGAAGCGCTTTGCAATGGATGATGCATTGCTGGCACTGAGAGCCATTAGCGGCATGGGGCTTCGCGTCGCATTCTGGTACGCCCCCAACATCAAAAAATCGCCTCAACAGATCGCGGACAGTTTCGCTAATTATGCCTGTCGAATTGTGGGGGCAACCACTGCACCCAACGACAGCTACTAGCGCAATGACAAGATCGCGATCCAAGCTTCAATGCCTGAGCTTGCTGCTATCAGCCATACTTGCTGCCTGCGCGGCGGATCGCCCGCCCTCGGTAAAAATTTCCCGTGACAGTTTGTGGAATCAACCTGCGCTGGCTGACTTTCTCGACTATGCCAGATCGCAGCACACCAGCGGATTGGTCATCCTTCAGAAGGGAAAACCGCTTGTCGAAGCACACTGGCCGGTTCCGCCCTGGCAACACCCTATGTACGCACTTTCCCGAGGGCAGCCCACACCCGAGGGAATAGCACGGGAAGACGTTGCCTCACTGCAAAAAAGCCTGGTGAGTTTGCTGGTTGAGCACGCAGTCTCAGAAGCACTCGTCAATCTGGATGAGTCGGTCAGCACCTATTTGGGCAGCGGCTGGAGCGTTGCACCCATTGAGCAGGAAAGTCGCATTACCGTACGACACCTACTGTCAATGACCAGCGGTCTCGACGATACATTGAAATTTGTCGCCCCCCCCGGCAGAGTCTGGCATTACAATACTGCGGCCTACGCACAATTGATTCGCCTGTTGGAAAATGTCACTAACCGGAATATCGCCGAGTTGAGCCGGGCATGGATCTTCGAGCCAGCCGGTATGATCGACAGCGACTGGCAGACTCGTCACTGGATATTCCGTGCAATGTCCCGCTCCACTGCAGGACAAGGGCTTTACTCTACCGCACCGGATCTCGCCCGCCTGGGACATTGGATGCTTGGCAGGCTGCCCGTGGACAAACTTCTGCGCGAGATGCTCACTCCCTCGCAAACAATAAACCCGGCCTACGGCCATCTGTGGTGGTTGAACGGCTACCCGCTGCGCGCAACCAACGCTCAGGCCTCATCCACGCAGGTACTTATTCCCTCAGCCCCCGGCGATTTAATCGCCGGCCAAGGCTTTCTCGACCGACGGCTGGATATCGTTCCCAGCCTGAATTTGATTGTCGCTCGGATCGGCAGCAAGGCCGAGGCAGACTTCGAGCTGAAATTCTGGCAGTTGCTTATGCAAGCCCTGCCCGAAGCAAGTGAACAGTGCAGTCATTGTGACGGGACCGTTGCTGATTCCGTCAGCAACGCAATAGCAGAAGGCCTCTATATATCCTGGCGCGAGCACATAATCGACGACCCCGGACTGGGTCCTGGCGACCTCGCTGGTAGCGATGGCTTGCAGCTTCACGATCTCGACGAGGACGGATACCTTGATATCCTGTCCGTACACGAATCGGATACTGAGTATGATGGTCAGGCGCGCGGCTATGTTCGTATTGCCTGGGGGAGTTCAAGTGCGGCCCATTGGGAGCTTGAAACACTGGCCGAGGGCCCTGAAGTGGCTGCTGCCGAAGATCTCGCCCTAGCGGATTTTGATGGAGACGGTGATATCGACATCGTGGTTGCCAGCGAATTGGCCCCACTTCTGTATATCGAGAACCCGGGCTCGGGTCGTAACGCCTCAGATTGGCCGCGCAGCGCCATCGAAACAAAACATGGCCGAGGCTCGTTTATCCGGGTGGCCGCCGCCGACTTGGATGGCGACGGACGCCCCGAGTTGATCGCCGCCAATAAAGGCTCACAAAACCCGAACCCCGAAACCACGCAAAATCAGAATCCGATTTTACTTTTCCAACTGCCTGAGCATCCCCTGCAAACCGGGCACTGGCGCGAACAGGTTGTTGGCAAACTACGGATTCCCATCAATGCCCGAGCGGTTGACATGGATGACGACGGCGACCTCGATATACTGGCCGGATCTCGCGGCGAGCGCCGTATTCTCTGGTACGAGAACCAAGGCAGTCTAAACTTTGTCGAGCGGCCTATTAGCATTCAAATGTTACCGGACGATATTTTGCCAACCGGCTTCAAACTCGACTATGTCGATATTGATAACAGTGGCAAGAAAAATATCCTGCTGGTCGCCTGGCCGGGCATCATTCTCAAACTTTCAGCTCAGGACGAGACGCTAAGTAACTGGCGCTGGCAGAAGATTGCAGACTTGTTGCCGGACAGACTGGTGAGTATTGGTCTCGGTGATATCGACAATGATGGCGACCTCGATATATTCAGCGGCAGCTACAGCGATACCCCTCGCAGCTTCGATGACCCTCTGCGCGGCGTCCACGGTCGGGCAGGACAAGTGGCATGGTTTGAAAACCCCGGCGACAGCGAATCCGCCTGGAAACCGCACCCCATCCTGCGCCGCAAGCGTGGGATGTATGACGCCTGGGTTATCCAGGACCTGGATCAGGATGGCGACCTTGATGCTCTGGGCACACGCGGCAACAGCTATCCTTTTGATGGCGTGTTCTGGCTCGAACAGATGCGCAGCACCAGGCCGACACCGCCATTCACACCTTCGCGCTCTATCGATAGCCAGCATCTGGAAAGAGTAGCGCCTGAGGTTGATGCGAAGTAACTTCTCACCCAAAAGTCTTGATCTACGTAGCTCTTCTTCCGCGCGAAATACGCCCGGGAGAGAGGCACTATGCCGCATACTTATCGGCGCAATGGGTAGAACTCGTTCACGAAGCGCGCTGGTAGTCCAAGCTGTACGCCCCGGGCCCGCAGTTATCGAGAACTATTTCAGCTAGGCGCTGACTGGTAAATCTTGCCGACTTGTATGACAGCAAAGGCATTGACAGTTTCCAATTGATTCTTGAAGTTGATTAAGCAATATGGGGCATCTTGAGCAGATAGCAGTTAAGTACAAGGTACTGGATCAATATCTCCCTTAAAGTACGCCCACCTGCACCAATTAGTTGCAAACTGATGCAGGGCATAATTACTTATCTATTTTACGGGGAATTCTGACTTTGAGAATTAGCACGAAATATGCGATCGCGGTCGTGAGTGTCAGTCTTGTTACAAGCTGCGCCTGGCTGCACCCTGCAGCTGAAGAAGGTGCCAAGATGCCTTCTGCACAGACCTTGATGGCTTGGATCAGTCAGATAGAATCTCAGGGCTATCGGCGCCCCGGTTGGTCGGCAGATGAGTGGACGGTGAACTGGGCGGTCGAAAAGTTCCGCTCCTGGGGACTTGAGAACGTGACACTCGATCCCATCGACGTGGTTCGGCACGAAGAGCTGGACTGGTCTTTGACGGTCTGGCCACAGGGCCGACCACAAGAAGCGGTCGTTATCGAATCCTGGCCAATTCCACTGTCTGCAAAGGCCGAGGGACTTGAGGGCGAACTCATCCTCAGTCCGAGCCTCGCGGAGGTCAAGCCCGGAACCATCGCTGTGGTGGAATACCCGCTGATGGTGATGCCGCAAAACCAGATCCGCGACAAAGTCGCTCGCTGGCACTATGATCCGAACGGCGATTTTGAAACCCTGCGGCATGTTGTGCCTATGGGACAACGCTTTCAGAGGGTCATGGATCCGGAAATTGCTGCTGGCGCCATCGCCTATATCGGCATTCTGGACTTTCCCTGGGAGCAGGATCGGTACTACGTGCCTTATGACGGCAAGCCACGTTCAGCACCGGGCCTGTATCTGAGCCGATCGAACGGCAACAAGCTCTTGGCGCTGATGCGCCAGGGGCCAGTACACGCCAGGATCACCCATCATCGCAGCTTGGAGCCAGTTGTTTCGCACAACGTGCTGGCTTCTCTGCCAGGCCGTTCGGACGAATGGATAATGATCGGTTCGCATCACGACGGCCCCTGGAACTCAGCTGTCGAAGATGCAAGTGGAGTCGCGTTGGTTATGGCCCAAGCGCGCTACTGGTCACAGATTCCAGCCAGCGAACGCCCCCACAATCTACTTTTCCTACTCAACGGCGGGCACATGTCTGGTGGTGCCGGGTTGCATCATATGGTCAAAAGCCGCAAGGATTTTCTGAGCAATGATGTGGTTGCCGCCATCCATCTGGAACATACTGCCCGTGAAGCTAAAGTGGTGGATGGCCGGCTGATACCCACCGACAAGCCGGAAGTACGCTGGTGGTTCACCAGTTACATCCCACGCCTGGAAGAAATCGTCGCCAAATCGCTGTGTGCCGAGAAGCTCGAACGATCATTGATGATGCCGCCATTCGGCTGGCCCCAACCCAAAGCCAAGCATCCGCCAACCGACGCATCCGCATTTTTCTCCACCACACCAGTGGTGAGCTTCCTGGCCGCACCGATGTATCTGTTTGACCCCGTGGATCGTATGGACATGGTACATGAGGCGTCTCTGGAGCCAATCACGCGTGCGGTGATTCGGATGATCGAACAACTGGGCGACGAGACGGCATCTGGTTTGCGCGAGGAAGAATATCAGTTGCCACGTACAGCTGCGCCGCTATCTGTCTGCTCGGCTGAGTGAGTGAAATGCTCATGAAAATACGACGGTATCTGGTTCTGCTTGCCTGGCTGGTGACGGTTTCCACCCATGCCGATATATTCGTCATCGTGCATGGTGGCTGGGCGGGCGGCTATGAGTTCAAGGCCGTGGATCAGATGCTCACTGAGCAAGGGCATACGGTTTATCGCCCGACATTGACTGGACTAGGCGAACGGGTTCATCTAGCCCGACCGGATACGTCTCTGGAAACACATATCCAGGATGTCGTGAACCTGATCGAGTTTGAAAGTCTACGCCACATCATCCTCGTCGGCCACAGTTATGGCGGAATGGTCGTCACCGGCGTGGCCGACCGGATACCGGATCGGCTTTGCCGAGTGGTGTATATCGAAGGCCTAGTGCCCGTGGATGGTGAATCTGTTCTGGATATTCACTCCCGGGCTGCCAAGGCTTTCCCCAAACTACGTCGGGGTAACGTCGTTTTGCATCCGCGCTATGAATCTGATGCACCGCATCCCTCGTCTGTGCCGCAACCAGTCCGAACGGTAACGGACAAGATCCGTCTGAGCGGGGCTGGCAGCAAGGTGCCAACGCAATACTTTCTGACTGTTGAAGCCGGCAAGACGGCTGAGTCAGATGTGTTTTACCCGCAAGCTCAGCGGGCCAGGGCACTAGGCTGGCCAGTGATCAAGGTATCGGGCGACCACAATATTCAACGCAGCGCCCCGGCCTTGCTGGCAGCACTAATTGTTTCACAGAACCAACCCAACGAACTTTGCTTGTCTACCACCGAAAAAAACCAGCAGAATTCACCCTAAACCCGTTAGAGAGCAGGCTCTTGCCGCCCTTACGTGGCTTAGCAGTCTTGTACAAGCTCGTGACTGATTCCGTGCTTAAGATGGGGCTGTCGACGAGAATAATAAAGGAGTTCCCGATCATGCGCCGCTGCCAAATTTGGCCTAGAGCTGCAGCCTGCCTATTGCTCTTGAGCTTCACCGAATCGGTATGGTCAGAGAATGCTAAGCTAGCCCAGTTGCCTGATAACACTTCGAAATCCATAGTCAACCGGAAAAACTCCCGAGTGTTGGAAGAAGTCCTGGTGGTTGCGCAGCGCAAGACGGAAAGTATCCAGGATGTGCCCATTTCGATTTCAGTCGTGGATGATCAGCTGATCGAGGACTGGTCGATCACTGATATAAATACCGCGGTGCAGTTCACCCCCAACGTGCGGATTGCCGACGCCGGATTTTACATAGTGCCGCGAATACGCGGTTTCGGCACTAACCAAAGTAATAAAGCCTTCGAGCCACCGGCAGGCGTAGCCATCGATGGCATCCCCTACACTCGCCTTGAGTACTTCACAGCGGCGCTGTTCGATGTGCAAAGAGTGGAAGTGTATCGGGGGCCGCAAGGAACCGCCTTTGGAAAAAACACAACAGCCGGACTAATTCACCTGATTACCCGGCAACCGAGCGATAGCTGGCAAGGCAATCTGGATCTGCAGCACGGTGAAAGAGGCCGGCGTCGCATTGAGCTGGGCGTTGGTGGCCCCCTGCTGAATCAGCTGAACGTGCGCTTAGCAGGCCTCTATGATGAACGAGATGGTTTTGTACGCAACAGTGCAACGGAGCAATCCCTGAGCGGCGCTGCGCCGCTTCAGCGTGGCACGGCACGCAGAGGTGCGCGTATACGACTTGAGGCCCCGGAACTATGGGGTTCGCAGCTGAGAGTATCCTACGAGTACATGGATATCGAATCAATCGGAGCCGGTCTTGAAATGTTTTGGCCTAGCGATGCTCAGCGGGAGACCATCACCCGTTACGATTCGAACACTGATTTTGAACGCGGCAACTACCGTGGCACCGTCAATGATCCTGATTTTCGCCACTTCCGTATCGATACTTGGACCCTGGACTGGAGTAGGAAGATAGGAGACTGGGATGCTTTCGTGCTTGGCGGCTACTCTGTGCTCAAGGGCAACAACGCGGTGGATCTCGATGCCTCCCCTGCCCCGGCCGTCGCCACAACCGACGATGATGATTCGCCTACCACAACCTTTGAGCTACGTTTCCAATCGCCCCCGCTCGACGGGCTGTTCGGGCTTGAACGACTTTTCGGCCGAGACTTGGGCGACAGTGACCTCCTTGCGGGGGTGTACTACCAGGAAAGGCGGATTCAGGGAGATGGCTTTACCTTTGAAGTAGGCGAACCGTATTTGGAGCTGATTGCCGCTGGCGCCAGCTTTGCGCCGGTAGAAACGCTGTCGCCGGAACTTGCTGCTCTGCTGGCTGATACTCTGGGGAGCGCGCCAGCGCCTGGGCAAACCCTCGACCGCTTATACAGTGAGGAAGTCACCAAAGAATTCTTTCAGGATGCAGATGCTCGGGCCGTATTCGTCCAGACCAGCTGGAACTGGACGCCGCATTGGGGTGTGGAATACGGCCTGCGCTACAACACAGAGGATAAGCGCGCGATCTTTGCTCAGTACTATTCCTCACCAGAGCCGAATCCCATACTTACCGCGCTGGATGCAGAGCAATACGCGGGCGATTTGAGTCGCAACGAAAATAATGTTTCACAGCGCCTGTCGCTGAATTGGGAGCCTAATGACGATATCGGCGTGTATCTGCACTGGGCAACCGGCTTTCGGAGCGGCGGCTATAATGCCTTTTCCTTTCGCGATGGCGACCACGAATATGGGCCGGAGTCGGCCGTCGACTGGGGACTCGACTTCAAGAGCAAAATGTTAGATGGCTCGATGCGTTTGAATCTGTCACTCTTCCGGCTAGAGATCGACGATTTTCAGGTCCTGACCAGCTTTTCGGCAGATCGACCGGGGGCGGTGGGTGGCAAGGTCGTCGAGAATGCCTCCCGCGCTCGCGCGCAGGGCCTAGAGGTGGATTTAACCTGGCTGGCATTGGAGCGTCTGACAGTCTTCGCCAGCTTCGGCTTGAATGATACCGAGTACCTGGATTTTGTTAAAAACAACTGTTTTCCGGACAATCCAGACACCGATGGTAACGGCGACGCCTTTTGCGACGCTACGGGTAAGCCCTTCCCGCTGACGCCCAAGTATTCCGGTACCTTACTTGGCACTTGGCGTCAGCCGTTGGGCAATACTGGCCTGGAGTTTAGCGTGGGCGGTGGCGCAGAGTACCAGTCCGAGCAATTTACGAGTTTTGCTCTCGACGATCGCTTTGTTCAAGACGATATCATCCGGTGGCGCGCTACTGTCGGTATCGCCGAACGTGGTGGCAAATGGTCGCTTAAGCTGCAGGGAGAGAATCTCACTAACGAGCTGGTTACAGTACGCCAGGGGGCCATCGTCAGAGATGTGTTCTTTGAAGCAGTCGAGGCACCGCGGACAATCTATGGCAATTTCCGCTACAACTTTTGAGTACTAGCAGGAGCAATAAGTATATATACCCCGGCAAAGCCAAGGGATTTAAATTGTGAGCCGCTCAAAGCAGCATGACGGAACTGCTGCGCGGTTTCTTGAGCCCCCTGAACAGGCCACCTACATTAATTTCAATTGATCGATTCGACGATCTTCCTGCTCCTGAGTCCGGGGGTAATTCAGGATAACCGTCTCATTTCGAACGACCGTCGACAAAAAATAACCCCTGCCCCCAAAATGTTGTCCCACTTAGTTGCGCCTCCGCTCGAAACACGTCTGGGCAATATGGATCACCATCCTCCCTACTGAGTAAAGTCCACAAGCGGTGGGGGGCGGACATGAAGAAGCAATTTACCGACGAGCAACTGGTCACGATTTTAAAGCTCTTATAGTTCAGGCAGGCTGTGAATAGAAGTGGCACCAGGATTTTGAACTGGTCGACATGTGGGTAAACTGCTCCCTTTCTGCGCGGTAATCGCCCCCGGAAAAACACACCATGCCACATTCTTATTGGCGTAATTGGTAGATATCGTTTACGGAGCGCGCTGGTAATCCAAACTGTACGCCCCTGCCCCACGTACAAAGAAGTGAATCAATCCCCCAAGAATGGCAACGTTTTTGAGCAACGGCCCGACATGGTCGGGCGCGACATGAATCACAATTGTGATGGGGACTAATGCTACAAACAATGCCAACGCAGCCAGCCTTGCCCATAAACCAATCATGAGCAAGACTCCGAACACAATCATAATCGCCCCGCTCAGATAGAGAAGCAGGGAGGGATCGGCAATGGTTACCACGCTGTCACGCCACGGTGAATCTTCAAAGCGCGCCATCATTACCTCGTTTTGAACGAAGTGGCCGAGCCCACCAACGATGAAAATCAGGCTAAACGCGCAACGAAATACAACATCAGAAATTTGTTCGTACTTTTCCATCGACATCAATTTCACCTTTGCATAATCCATAAATATCCAAGTTCTGTTATACCCGCAGTTATGTTTGTCGGTCAGACAAAATACTCTTTCAGCTAAACGCTTACAGGTAAATCTTAAGTCACCTCTGAATAATTCGGTGATAGCTCAGTCTTTGCGTTATTTTGTCTGGCAAGGCGCGCGCACGCAGGAAGGCTGACTGCCTTTCAAGTGAGTGCAACACAGCCAGGCGAAATAACGCAAAGCCCCGAAGGGGCAACCTCGGACCTGGCTCAGCCCTACGCCGCTGCCACATTTCCAGGGTTTGCTCATCGGGGAGCAGATCCGACAGCAGCTCGGCTATGGTTGTCAAATTGCCCCCATCTGGACATGTATCAACTACAGCAGGATCAATATCGCTACCAATATTGCTGGCGCCAGCGGGGTCCGAACTTCTTCCACATGCTGTGAGCGCGGCACTGATTAACACGCCGAACATCGAGATAGCTATCTATGCACAGCCCTTCAGCTACACACCGAGGATTTAGGGCTATTGTTTGCATGGCACCCTGAGTTTGGTATTTCTGCCCGCTTAAGTTAATTGAGCTTGCAGTAACCTTACTTGAACGTAACTGCTATTGCGCAGATCAGAGGGACGAACCGCATAAAATTCCTGAAAGGTGTGCGTCAGATGCGATGAATCGGAAAATCCGCATGCCTGTGCGACGCTAGTCAGAGATACATCTTGTAATATCATGGACAATGCGTGACGCATTTTCTGCCATAGCAGGAAATTGCCCATAGACAAACCCAACTGTGCTCGGAACAAGTGCATCAAGCGGCCTGGCGACAGCGCGACTTCCTTTGCGAGAGCGCTTGCGTCGATCTGAGAGGGTAGCTCGGTTCGCAGATGGTATGCTATCTTGCCAATTCTAGCGTCAAGCACGGGCCAGGGATGCTCGTCTGGCACAATCGCCGAGACTATGTCGTCGCCCAACAGTCGAGACTGCCTCGCATCCAGCCGCCCTTCAAGAAAATCAACAATCCTCTCCGAAAAAGGCGTTGCCAAGTCATCCTTCAGCTGCCGCACGCTTCGATCACCAACTGCACCCCGCAACCGCAGTGCTGCGGCTGAATCCGGATCCAGATTAAGACTCAAGAAAGGTATTTCAGTGGCGTCTATATGCCGAGATGCTCCCACGGCGCACAGCGCCACAGAACAACGGTCAGCGGCGCGCCGATCCGCCTGTAATATCAGTTTCCGGCTCTGAGCCGCCATGACCACATTGGCCGCATATCGATGCGTCATCGAACCTTTGTAATTCCAGCTCGCCCACAAGAAACGATCTGGCCAAACATCAAGTTGCGCAGTTGTCATAGTGTTCGATATTACCTTCCTCGCCCCTTCCAATCAATTATGCTGGCAACTCTGCTTTGACCAGTTTCCCCATCGATTTTTGAAAGTGCTCCAGGGGCTAGAGCAAAGTACATGCGCTCTACCCTATTTATGCGCAATAGATTTATCGGTGAAAAGGTAATCTCGCAGCTCTTTGTCAAAAGCGGGATCTTTTCGGCGTATCCATTCCAGGGTCATGGCCGCATGCTCTTTCTCTTCATCGCGATTATGCGCCAGAATCGCTTTCAATTCTTTATCCGTGCAGGCATCTACGCGCTGGTTGTACCAGTCGACAGCCTCCAATTCTTCCATCAGTGAAACAATTGCCCGGTGCATATCGCGGGTCTCATCACTGAGTTCATTGATCGGTTCGTGATATCCCTCGTTCGACATAATGATTTTCCTTGTTAATGAAAAAAGCCCCGGGGCGCACCGCCGGGGCAAAGTAACCATTACTGCAGGTCAAAACGATCCGCGTTCATGACCTTGGTCCACGCTTTGACGAAGTCTTCGACAAACTTCGTCTGTGCATCATCTTGCGCATAAACTTCGGCGTAAGCGCGCAGAATCGAGTTGGAGCCGAATACCAAATCCACACGGGTAGCTGTCCATTTAACCGTATCCGACTTACGATCACGAACCTCGTAGAGACCGCCATCAATTGGTTTCCAGACGTTAGCCATATCCGTAAGATTAGTGAAGAAGTCCGTGCTGAGAACGCCTTCGCGGTCGGTAAATACGCCGTGTTTGGCCCCGCCATGGTTGGCGCCCAACACTCTCATACCGCCAGCTAATACTGTCATTTCGGGCGCGGTTAAGCCCATGAGTTGCGTGCGATCCAGCAGCAATTCTTCGGCGGAAACTGCGTAATCTTGTTTTAACCAATTCCGATAACCATCGTGTATCGGTTCCAGCGCCGCAAAGGAATCAGCGTCGGTCACCTCCTCTGTCGCATCACCTCGCCCTGGGGCGAAGGGTGCATTGATTTTCACCCCAGCATCCTGAGCGGCCTTTTCAATGGCTGCCGTGCCGCCAAGTACAATCAAGTCAGCCATACTGACGGCCGCCTTCGATTTGCTTTGAATGCCTGCCAGTACGCCGAGCACTTTGTTGAGACGAGCGGGCTCATTACCTTCCCAGTCTTTTTGCGGTGCCAGACGAATGCGAGCACCATTTGCTCCACCTCGAAAGTCCGAACCGCGGAAGGTTCGAGCGCTGTCCCAGGCGGTCGCTACCAGCTCGGCGATAGTCAGACCGCTGCCAAGAATTTCCTGCTTGAGCACGTCAATATCTTTTGAAGATACCTGAGTCGTGCTCGCGGGTATCGGATCCTGCCAAATCAGATCGTCTGCTGGCACGTCGGGCCCGAGATAACGGCTCTTGGGGCCCAAATCACGGTGGGTAAGCTTGAACCAGGCTCGAGCGAATACTTCGCTGAAGTACTCCGGGTCCTTGTAAAAGCGCTCGGAAATTTTTCGGTATGCCGGGTCTTTGATCATGGCCATATCGGCGTCGGTCATGATCGGGTTGTAACGGATGGACGGGTCTTCTACGTCCACCGGCTTGTCTTCTTCCTTGATATCGATGGGCTCCCACTGCCAAGCACCTGCCGGGCTCTTTTTGAGTTCCCAGTCGTAGGTGAAAAGCAGGTAGAAATAACCGTTATCCCATCGGGTCGGATGGGTAGTCCAGGCGCCCTCGATGCCGCTGGTGATCGTATCGCGACCAAAACCCTTACCTTGTGGATTATGCCAACCGAGCCCTTGATGTTCTGGGTCGACTCCTTCGGGATCGGCGCCCAGTTTGCTGGCATCACCGTTGCCGTGACATTTGCCAACGGTATGACCACCTGCAGTAAGCGCCACCGTTTCCTCATCATCCATAGCCATGCGGGCAAAGGTAAGACGCACGTCCTCGGCGGTTTTCAATGGATCCGGATTGCCGTCGACACCCTCAGGGTTTACGTAGATCAAGCCCATCTGAACCGCTGCCAGAGGATTGTCCAGAGTGGCGCGTTCCTCATCGTTCATGCGATCACTGTTTTTTCCCAGCCACTCGGCCTCAGAGCCCCAGTCAATATCTTTCTCCGGATGCCAAATGTCTTCACGACCTCCCGCGAAGCCAAAGGTCTTCAGGCCCATGGATTCATAGGCCACTGTGCCGGCCAGAATAATAAGATCCGCCCAAGAGAGCTTATTGCCGTACTTTTTCTTGATTGGCCAAAGCAGGCGCCGGGCCTTGTCGAGATTGACGTTATCAGGCCAACTATTCAGCGGTGCAAATCTCTGATTGCCGGTACCCGCGCCGCCACGACCGTCCGCGATGCGGTAAGAACCCGCCGCGTGCCAGGCCATACGAATCATCAAACCGCCGTAATGTCCCCAATCCGCAGGCCACCATTCCTGGCTGTCGGTCATGAATGCTTTAAGATCGGCTTTGACCGACTCAAGGTCGAGCTTCCTAAACTCGGTCGCGTAATTGAAACCTTCACCAAGCGGATCAGTCTTACGATCATGCTGGTGCAGAATGTCGAGATTCAGTGCCTTCGGCCACCAATCCATGTTGGAACTGTCGTGACTGGTTTTCCCGCCATGCATTACCGGGCACTTACCGTTTGACGCACTTTTGTCCATTGCTACTCTCCTTTGTAATACACGGGATTAGCCCCGCCCCTATACAACAACCATTTATTCTTAATAAATAACAGTTCGATCAAACATTAACAGAACTCACTCGTTTAGAAGCAGCCGTTTGATAAAATCAAATTCGGGTCAAGTACTTCTCGAAAATGTCTGAATGTCTTTTAAAGAACTGACCACACTCCGCATCAAGGGGAGTAGCTGCTGCCCCCTTAACGTCAATGTCACCGGCTGATGACGGCTTTCAAAAATTCTTACCCCCAAATAGGATTCGAGCTTTGAAATCTGATGGCTGACAGTGCCAGCACTGGCATTACATTTTTCTGATGCCGCTTTGATCGATCCCGTCTCAACGAGACTAACGATGTAATCAAGGGTTCTGCAGTTCATTGCCTGCCTCCTGCTACTCTTTGGTATCCAGTGTAGGCAGGGCTCAACGATTAAGTACAATCATATAAACTGACGTTTATGATTGGTTTTTTCGATCGACATGACCGACGTTCGGCTAGCGCAAACCGAACGTCGAGCTTTGCGATCCGGTTTGGGGCAAGCGCTCGCAACGTAATTGGACTGCGCGTTAACTATAGAACCAAATTGACGACTGTCAGCACACTTGCTACAAAAAGCGCGGTTGCCAGAATACCTGCTATTACAAACTGATAGAGTCTGCCGCGACTGAAATCGCGGCGTCGGTTTTCGCTGGATTGAACCCCAAAGGCTGCCGCTACCACGCTGCCGGACAATTCTTTCAGGTTTAAAGCACCTTCTTCAGGTTTCTGCTGTTGGCTCATGACTTGCTCCCGAGTTGCAATGAAGTAACCTAGCGTCATCTGCCGCGATGACGAGTCATAAGTTAATAAGGCAAGACGCTTGCCAACTCGAAAGCAATTCCCATCCGATTGATTTCTATGAAAAATATTATGACAAGCCGGTCAAGACAAATCTCTAACGCCAATATTGGCAGCCAAAATTGCCAACTACGACAATCCATCTTCCAGCTTACGGTAAAGGGAGCGGACACTGATTCCCGCAATACTGGCTACGCGCTCTTTGTCGCCTTCACAGTGTTCCAGCAGCGACTGTAGATAGCGTCGCTCCTGTGTTTTCAAATCACAGAACTCTTTCCCGGCTTGCTCGGCGCGCATACTTTGGCC
>JBFHCW010000009.1:0-25663 GCA_041585035.1 Litorivivens sp. | reverse complement strand
GGCGTTACGGGTTTTAGAGGTGCTGCTCCACATCCATACTATTGTGGAGGATTCGGATCACAACGATCTTGGATCCCGTGCCAGCTCGGTAAAAGATGATATGGCTGCCTTGGCTGAACTTTTTGTACGCAGGTTTTATGTCATCCGCATCGCGACCTATCTCAGGTTGGCGAGCAAGCAGCTTGAAGGCATCATCAAGCTGCTTGAGGTACTTGTCGCGTTGCCGCTTTCCCCATTTTTCGGCGGTAAACCGGCCAATATCCATAAAGTCTTTTCGAGCAGCGGCGGTTAGTAGGTATGGGCGCATTAGTGAGCTTCGTTATCCAGCTCAGCAATAACGCTTTCAAGGGAGTAGTCCGCTATCCCACTTTGTTCACCTTCGTCCAAGAGGCGCCGGAGCCTTTCAAGCTTGCTCTCCGTTTCTTCAAGCAGGCGCAGTCCGGCACGCACAACCTCGCTCGCCGAGCCGTAACGGCCATTTTCAACCTGCGCGGCTATAAAATCGTCAAAGTGGGGCCCAAGTGTAATGCTGGTATTTCTAGCCATGGGGTGCCTCCTGTACCAAATATTGGTATATTCTGCCAAAACACCCATAACAAGGCAAGGCGGGCCGACGCCGATAAGCGGCGCGGCTGCTTGCGGCGTTATGGGTACTAGCAAGTGACCAAACGTAGAGCCGTATATGCGTTCTTTATGCTTTCCTATGTTAGCTCAATGGCTGCAAGTATTTCGGGGTTAGGTCAGCTGGGGATGTGGCTCGGCGCGCCGGCAGTTGCTCTTTCTGGTTGGGCATTTATTGGCCACTTGGTAACCATTGACGATGATGCGCCCGGAGAATGGTCTAACCCCGAGGGGTCAAAAAAGCTATGGCATTATTCTCTTGGGGAGCTGGCTTTAAAAACGATAATTTTCGGCGCACTTGTAATAGTTGTGTATCTGCAATCGTGAGCCAGCGCACCCATAAAAGCAAAAAAGGGGACGGAGGGATTAAAAATCCATCAAAAGCTATGCTGCGCGACATCGGTTGCCTCCGTTTCCTTATACGCAGAAATCCTGTGAGTGCTGTCAGTCTTTTTATTCTATGGAACTGATCATCTATTCTCAGAAAATGTGGCAGCTCGCTTTTGATGGCGTAGCGCAGGGTATCTGGTTCTGGGCTTCCCTATACACATTTTTCCTTTGTGCCTATTCGCTTGTATTTCAAATTCGCACAAGATTTTGGCCCAGCACTTATGGGGTTTTGTCTGGGTTTGAAATTCGAAAATTTGGCGGTATGACAGACCGGGTAAAATCCGAGCAAGAGTATGTGTCGGAGGCGCTATATAAATACAATGTTGCGGGTGTAGATTATAGCGGCACCAGAATATCCCCTTGGGTTTTTGTTGTTAGTCATAATGCACGGTTTGTATTGCAGAAACAGCAAGCGTCTATTCAATTCCATCCCGATGGAAGGCTAAAGGTCTTCTACAATCCTAATAATCCGAAGAAAAGCTATCTTATTGTCGCAGGGAAAACGGGTATCTATTTTACCGCTGCCTTAAGTGTTATTCCGCTACTACTTTTTCTGTTTAAATACCCTGTATAGGCCGTGTAACTAACGGCTGTTGTCGCCTTGAGCGACGTGACTTCAGCGGAGACGGTAATGTCATACGCAAGCCTCTCGCCTTTGAACAAGGGTGGTCTCGGTAGTCCAGCTCCGCTCTGGTTCTTTGGTGCCTATGGTCACGATATTGGCTGCCCAGTAGATAGGGGTGATCGATTAAGGCGCTCGTTATCGCTATGCTGGGTTGTGGGGCTATTGCTTGTAAGCGTCTCTGCGCTTGTGGATGCCGGGCCTGGCGCACCCAAGGTTGTTTTGCCCGGCAGCTATCACGGCACGGAAGTCCCCTATGAGGCCGGGCCCGGATGGCTTGCGCTGGTAGCGGGCGAAAAGAGTGCTCTGGTGCCGGTTGAAATGAATATCAGTATTCAATACGACCCGATACTGGACGCTGAAGAAGGACCTCATTCCGGCAAGCATGTTAGTTTCGGCCCGGCGGTGAACGCTGTCGTGCTGCTAAAAGGTTCTCCCTTTCAGGAGGGGGCTGTTTCTGCCGCAACGGTTGCGGGTGGGTATGCGGGGCTTTCTCCTAAAGTTATCACCTTTGGTAATCAGACCTATTCGCTGGAGCTAGACGGTGATTGCGAAGGGGAGTCCGGGCAATGTGACTGGATACTCTCTGACGGAAGCACGGTGCAAGTAGTGGGCCGGTTGGGTGGCTGGTTTCACGAGGGCAGGTTTGTGACCGAAGGGAGCAGTGCGGGTTTTCTCTGGGCCGGGGATTTGGATGGGGACGACAGGCTGGATTTGGTGGTGGACGTTTCGGACCACTACAACGCGGTTGCAGAGGTTCTGGTCCTGCTTTCGTCGGCGGCCGAAAGCGGCGATCTTGTCGGTGAAGTTGCCGCGTTTTCCGCGGTAGGGTGTTAATCTGGCGGTCGGTACCCAGTCGGTGCGTAAAACATTTGGCCGGGGACTGTTTTATATTGCCGAGAAGGCGGGTTGCACCCCAACGTCCGCCGAACTCAGGCCTTATGGATTTTCAGAATATGCTGCGTAGTCTTAAAGTTGCTTCGTTGTTCGCGCTCGGATTTGCAGTCATGTTTGGCGCGGTGTCTGTCCTCTTTTATTTCGGTGATTGGTTTCGTCTGGCGGTTGTGTCATCCATTGGTGCCTTTGTAGGTCTTGTGGCGGCACCGGAGTTTGAGCCCACGGCATTTGACCGGCCGAAGCTGGTGCAAACTGTCTCAGGTCTGGTTGCCGGTGCATTGGTGGGCGTTGCGGCGGGCTTTTCAGCAGATTTAGTGGCGGCAGCCAGTGTTGCAGGGCTTTTAGTTGGTTGGCTGGCGCCACTGTGGATTAAGCATATTCAAATACCCTAAAACGCAGGCTAGGGTGTTGTTGTCGTTTCGCAGCCAGAAGAGCAGCGCTGCGACCAAAACAGCAGCAAGAGGCAAAGACTGTGGAAATCGTTCCTTTAGCAGACAGAACGGAGTTTATTGCTGAGCTGGCTGAGCTTCACCATGCAGAGTGGCAGCACTTGAACCCGTCGCTGACCTTGCAAGAGCGGGCCGCAGCAATCGAACGTGCTGCGGGGCGAGAGACAATCCCCTCCCTCTTTATTGCTGTTTCCGATCGTCAGCTGATCGGTTCGGCTGCACTGCTGCACAACGATATGGAGACAAAGCCAGAGTTATCCCCTTGGCTTGCTGCGGTGTATGTTAAAGAGGCTTTTCGGCATCGGGGGATAGCAAGCAAGTTAATTGCTCGCTGTGAAGTTGAGGCGGTTCGTTCAAATGCTTCTGTCTGGTACCTCTACACGGAGTTCGCCGCGAGACTTTACGAGAAGCTTGGCTGGCGTTATATCGAGCGGTGTCAATACAAAGGAGTGACCGTAGATGTCATGGCTAAACAGCTCGCGTCATAACCTGGTGATAAAAAGGGTGCTCTCTCCGCTTTTCCGTTACTCCTATCCATTGACGCGGCGCTTACCATGAGATTTGTAATACCGATGGTGGCCTCTGTAGTCATTATTTTCGCAGCAGTTTCCGGGCTCGCCTGGTATATAAATTCATCACCCAACAAGCAGCATTATGCTATTTATGTTGACGAGAAAAATCGGATCTTCGTGAATGGGGAGCGCGCAACAGAAGAGCGGGTGTACCGGCTCGGGCGGGATATGACGGTGGATATAGAGATAAAAAGGCACAGCCAAGCGAGCCTGTCGTTTTGCTTTCAGGAGCGCGGCTGTACCGTAGACTAAGAAACCGTGGCATGACCAAACCGAGGGTGCAACCGAGGTGGTTCGCTCAGGTCTTAGGCGCACACTTCCGACTTTAGGTGTAAATCAGCATGGACGACATTATCAGTAAGCTTACCGGCTACACCTTTGCCTTGAGAGATGCTTTGGAGCGTACCAACGAATCCAGTGAACGCCCTAAAATCACCCGGCATCTGGCAGCGGCAGCGGAAATGTATGCACTTTTGCATATGCACAAAACCAGCGAAGCCATAGCCCATATCATACGCGCTGAAAACCGGGGGAATGGCTTGTCCTATTTGTCCGGTGATGCTGGAAAAAGCGTTGCCAAACAATGGGCAGAATTTGTTCGAGTGGCCGGCGTCGAGGAGTAATGCACAGGTTAGGGTAGCGCTGTTCGCCGAAAATTGTCTGCAACACCCGAGTTGGGGCGGGGCATTGGGTGAATGATACTTTTAGAGCGACTAATGAGTGCAATTGCTTGAACCGCGCCCGGCAAAGTCTGGCCCCCGACGATGTCGGGCGGGAAAGGGGCATACCCTTTGGTTTGTCCACAGAAATAGCCGCCACAAATGCTCATAATCCGCTAGCTGTAACCTAGCGGGCCATTTTCGGAGATTTCCCTCCAAAGTGGTTAAAAAAGCGACTATACCTTGGCAATCTGCTGGCACTTCACCGGGACCTCCACTATTCTGAAAGACGACGGTGTCGAAAAATAAACCTGTAAAGGGCATTACATGGACGATCGTGCCGGAGTCAACGGTCGGAGTCTGGCAAGAACATTGTTTCTTTGCTGGCCTGCATCGTTATGCCTGCTGGGGCTCCCCGCCCAAAGCATGGAACACCTCACGGAGCTGAGCCTGGAACAACTGATGAACGTTAATGTCAGTGTGTCTGCTCGCCGAGGTGAAAGGCTCAAAGAATCTTCTGCCGCTGTCTATATCCTCAACAACGCAACCATTACCCGTTCCGGGGCAACAACCATACCTGAACTACTGCGGCTGGTGCCCGGCGTGGAGGTCACCCGGATTGGTAAAGGTAAGTGGGGCATTGGGATCAGGGGCTTCAACGGGGGCATTTTTACCAACCGACTTTTGATTCTTGTCGATGGTCGCAGCGCCTTTTCTCCTGCCAAAATCGGGATGTTCTGGGACACGCTGGATACTCTGATAGACGACATCGACAGGATTGAAGTTGTCAGGGGGCCCGGCACGGCATTGTGGGGCGGCAATGCTTTTAATGGCGTTATCAATATCGTTACCAAGAACAGCCGCGACACGGTCGGCGGCAAGGCCTCTGTGGCAGCCGGGAATGAAGAGCGCTGGTTTGGCTCCATCAGATACGGAAAAGACTTTGGAAATGACCGCTACGGGCGTGTGTATTTCAAATCCTTTGAGCGGGACGACTCAACCCGGCCCGATGGATCAGAGAACTACGATCAGTGGACAGGATCTCAAGGCGGGTTTCGTCTGGACTTTGGAACGGCAGAGCGGGGGGCAACGAGCCTGCAGTTCAACGCTTATGAGGGCAATCAGAACGAGGAGCTGATTCTGCCTGCGCCGGGTTCGGGTTCGGGTTCGCTAACCGAGCTGCGTCGAAAACACGTGCGGTATTCCGGTATGAATTTTCTGGCTCACTGGGAGAAGCAGGCTAGCGATAAACACAATTTCCGCTCTCGCTTTACCGCAGACCACTCAACGCGAGATGATTTGTTCTTTGACCTTGAAATCAACAGTTACGATCTCGACCTGCAGCATGACTTCAAGCCAAACGCCGCCAACAGGCTGCTGTGGGGGCTTGCCTACCGTCTGACCAAAGATAACCTTCAGGACCAGTATATTCGCTACAGGCCAACGCGACGCGAGTATGCTGTGAGCAGCGGCTTTATTCAGTATGAGCATCAGCTGCTGGAGAGTTTGAAAACCCTTATGGGCGTAAAGGTGTCGCACAATGATTTTTCAGGCGAAGAGCAGCAGCCCAATATTCGCATGCTGTGGACGCCGCAAAACAGTATGACCTACTGGCTGGCTGCATCTGATGCACGGCGCACCCCGAGCCGCACTGAGCATGATGTGATTGTCGATTTCGACTTGATCAACCCCGCTGTGCAGCTGCAAATTCGTGGAGACGAAGCCTTTGAATCCGAGCGTTTGAAGGCCTATGAAGTTGGTTGGCGTTTTAATGTCAGTGACAGGCTTACCCTCGATACGGCGCTGTACTACAACGAGTACGAGGATCTCCGAACGCTCGAACCCGGCGCGCCAGAACCCTCCACCGGGCCGACGCCCTTCATAGTGCCCCTTCTAGCCACCAATGGTGCTGCGGCAACCTCTCGGGGTGGCGAAATCAGCGTTGGCTTCAAGGCATCACCCACCTGGCGCGGCGAATTTATCTACTCCTATGTCGATATTGAGGTCGATGCCGATGAGAGTAACGATACCAGTGCAGACAACGCCGAGCGGGAAAGCCCGAGACACAAAGCGGCGTTCACCTCTCATTGGGATCTGCCCAGGCAAGTGGAACTGTCAACGACCCTGCGCTACGTCGACAACATTGAACAACACAATATCGATGCGTACACCGCGCTCGACCTGAAAGTGAGTAAAGTACTCACGCCTAATGCAACGCTTAGCCTTGTCGGCAGAAATCTGCTGACCGGCGGACATCAGGAATTCGTCGACCGGGTGGTGGGCACGCCACCGGTTGAAGTGGACAGCAGTGCTTACCTGCAGCTAACGTTTAAATTCTAGTACGCCAGCGGTGCGTGTATGCTCTGGCGCTGTTCTTTGCTCTTTCTCCATCACCTCGGGTACTACAGCAACGCTCCTTAACGAGGGTCGCTCTCAACAGGCGATTAGATTCTGCGGCCTATTGGTTTCAGTACCGCTGAAATGGGTGTATTATGTGGTCGGTGTCAATTTCATGCTAAGGGTCAACCGTGGCCAGCAAGGTGCTTAAATCGTATTGACAATCAAGTAGTTAACAAAATAATAACACACAGGATGTTTGCCCCATGATTCAGCGGTTTCTGCTTAAGAACGCGCTTTCAACAACCCTTCGGACTTCCATCTCGCTATTGTTGTTGGCCGGCTTGAGCGCCTGTAACGACGATTCAAGCAGCAGTAGCAACAGCGTGCCCCCGGCCCCGGTCTCATCACTGGGCAAATACGACTTATACAACCAATGCTGGGTAATGAAGGCGGGCAGCGCCTATGTGGTGCGCGATGGCGAGACTTTTGTCGCCAATGGTACCCGTGCGGCCAGTGCCGAAAAGTTCTATATGCGGGCGGCCAACCTGGCGCGCTACCTGTTTTACACCTCGGACGAGAAGCTGATGACAGCCAGTGGTTCGGATGTGTCGACGGTGCCGCTTTTAGAAGCTGAAGATGGCTCCGATTGGACCTTTACAGAAAGTGGCGACGTTCTCAATGCAGCAACGCTGGGAGGCTCACTGGCGCTGGGCGACAATGGGCTGCTGGTGCTTGGTGACACTCCAGCGCCACTCATATTTGAACCCGCCGCCGGCTGTGCCGTGTACCCGGAGATGCCACTCGGCGTGATTGGCCAGAGCTATACCGGCAACGTCAATGAGCCGGTGCTGGGCTTTGCCGAGGTTCACGCCCATATGTCGATGGGCAGTGAAATGTCGGATGGCAGCCGCAATGTGGGCCCCTCGGCCGGTGGTGTGCAGTGGGGGCAGGCCGTCCATCGTTTTGGCGTGCCCCACGCGCTGGGTAACTGCGAGAGCTTTCATGGGCCCGATGGTGCTACTGATCCGGAGGCGCTGATCCTCGATACCTCTCCCGGTACCACCCACGATACCGAAGGCTGGCCCACCTTTATCGACTGGCCAAAGAATGACTCGCAACTTCACCAGCAAATGTACTGGCGTTGGGTGGAACGCGCCTGGATGTCCGGCTTGCGTCTGATGACCGTGCTGGGAACCAACATTGAAGCCTTGTGTGAGGTGGCTCAGGCGACTGGGCCTTCCCGCGGCCAGAACCCCCTTGATCTGGATTGTGTGGATATGAGTGTTGGCATGAAGCAGGTCGAGTACCTGAGCGACATGCAGGACTACATCGACGCTCAGTTCGGCGGGCCCGGCAAGGGCTTCTTCCGTATCGTTGGCTCACCGGCTGAGGCGCGGCAAGTCATTGCCGACGGCAAGCTGGCAGTGATTCCTGGCCTGGAGTTTTCCAATATCTGGGGCTGTAACGTGCAATTCCTGCCCGATGGCAGTGAGACCTCGTCCTGCACGAAAGAAGATATCGACGCCGAAATCGATCGCGTCTGGGACGCCGGTGTGCGTCAGGTCTACCCCTTCCATGATGTGGATAGTGCGCTGGGCGGCGCGGGTTTGTTCGGTAATGTTCTGGAGCTGGTCAATTTTTATGGCACGGGACGCTTCTTCGAAACCTATGCCTGTGAAGACGGTGGCGAGGGCGAGAAGTTTCTCTACGACGCTGGCTTGAAGTCTCTGGCCGCGGACGCGCCACTGCTGAGCAGTTTGGGCAATGATCCCATATCTTCGGCGCTGCTGGATGCAACCAATGGCACCCTGCCCACCCTGGAGACGGGACGACGGTGCAACGCGCGTGACGTCACAGAGCTGGGTATCTACGCCATAGACAAAATGATGAAGAAGGGCTTCATCATCGATATCGACCATGCCGAGATAAAAAGCAAACAGATCATGCTCGACTACACCGCCACCACCACCCCGGCTTACCCGATGGTGTCTGGCCACGGTGGTCACGGTGGTATCAACAAAGAACAAGCCAAACAGATCATCCGACAGGGCGGGGTAATCTATCCTGCCAACCAGAATGGCTTTAATCACGTGGAGTTTCTCAAGCAGCTGAAACCTCTTTGGGATGCTTCCGGCACCACGCGAAAATTCTCGGTCGGTTATGGCGCGGATGCCAACGGTTTGCGCAATCTGCCTGGGCCCCGCGGAATGGGGCGCATCACGGAAAAAGGTGCAGTCATCTATCCCTTCCAGCTCTTCTCTGGTGACGGTTGGGGGCAACAGTTCAATAATATAGCGCCAATCACGGTTCAGATGCTGGCCGTCCCCGGCAATAACGGCAGACTGTGGAACGTCAATGAAGGGGGCATGTACCACTACGGCATGATCCCCGACCTTGTAGAAGAAATCCGACTGGAAGGTGGTAGGGACGCATTGGACTCGTTCTACAATTCAGCCGAAACCTATCTGCGAATGTGGGAGCAGACACTGGAAGCCTCTGCCGATGCGCGGACCCTGCCGGTTCCGCAAACGGTACCTCGCTAGGGGAATGTTAAGCCCTCGTTGCCGGTCGGAGTAGTTGGTGCGTTTTTGGCCTGTTGTATTCGCCGGCCTATTGCTGGCGGCTTTGCCCGGTGTCGCGTTGGCGCACAGCTTCGGGCGGCTTTACACCTTGCCGGTTCCGCTCTGGCTGTATGGCTGGGGCGCCGCAGCCACGCTGGTCGTCTCCTTTGTGGTTGCGGCGCTGTTTATGACCTCTCCGGCTGGGCCACGTGCAGTGGGCTCAAGGCCAATCCGTGTTCTGCCTACCCTGCGACGCGCGATGCCGGCGCTGCGCCTGTTTGCGGTTTTCATTCTGCTGCTGTGCATCGCGACCGGCTTTCTCGGCCACCGCGACCCGCTGCGCAACTTCAGCCTGACGTTTTTCTGGATCATCTTTGTTCTGCTGTTCACCTACCTGACGCTGTTTATCGGTAATTTTTATGCGGCGCTGAACCCCTGGCATAGCCTGGCTAACGGCATCGGACGAGTCTGGCGAAACTTTTGCGCAGGCCGAGTGAACTATCCGCGCGCGCTGGCTGATTGGCCAGCCCTGCTGCTGTATCTTGGCTTTATCTGGTTTGAGTTGTTCGGCAGTGGCAGGCCCAAGCCGCTGGCCACGTTTCTCACCGTGTATACCGTACTCAACCTCGGGGGTGTTTGGTTGGTTGGAGCGCGCGCCTGGTTTAGGCATTGCGAGTTCTTTTCCGTTTTTTTTCGGCTGATTGCGCTGATGTCGCCTATTCATTACCAGCGAGGAAATCATGGCGAGCCGGGTCAATTGTCTCTGCGCTGGCCGTTTAGCGGGCTGACTCAAGAAGCGCCGGGACATATCAGTACGGTGACATTTGCGCTGGCGATGCTCTCTACCACCGCCTTTGACGGGCTTAAGGCGACTCAAGGGTGGTCGATGTTGTTCTGGGGCGACCCTACAGGCTGGCTGACGCAGTGGCAGGGCGTTCGTCCGATCAATGCCATCGAAGTATTTATGCCGTGGTATGTCGCCTGGGGAACGCTGTGTCTGCTGGCGTCCCCCTTCGTTTATCTGGCGTTGTATTTGCTGACGCTGAAGCTGGCCAAGCGACTGACCGGGTCGCAGCGCACAATCGGCCAGCTGGCGCTGGATTTCGGCTACACCTTGCTGCCCATAGCCTTTGTCTATCACCTGACCCACTATGCCACGCTGATTCTGAGCCATGGCCTGAAAATCATCAGCCTGGCCTCTGACCCTTTTGGTTGGCAGTGGAACCTGTTTGGTACCTTGCACAGTTTTCGCGCCCCGATTCTGCCTGAGATGGGAACGATCTGGCATTCGCAGGTAGGATTGATTCTGGTTGGGCACGTGGTCAGCGTGTGGGTTGCTCACAGCGTCGCTTTGCGGGTGTTTGGTTCGCGGGGCAAGGCAATGACGAGCCAGCTACCGATGCTGGCGCTGATGATCGGCTTTACGGTCGCAGGCTTGTGGATTCTGGCTCAGCCACTAACGGCTTTGCGCTTTCTCTGAGCGCTACAAAGACAACCAGTTAGAGATCGATACGGATGAACTCAGTGAATAAATCGGCCATCACAATTCTGCTGGTTGGCTCCCTGTTATTAATCGGCTTGTTCCTGCTGATGAGACCCGCGCAGGAAACCCTGACGCAGCCCCTCGAGCTATCAGCGCGGATAGTGGACTTTACAGTGAAAGACAGTCAGCTCGCTGAAGGACCCACTGTTGTGACCGTGATCAAGGGCACGCCGGTCACACTGCGGTTTTTATCGAACGAGAACGATGAGGCGCATCTTCACGGTTATGACCTGGTGTCGAATCTGACGCCGGGTCAAAGGTCAGAGATCAGTTTCGTTGCTAACATCAGCGGCCGTTTTGACATTGAACTGCACAAATCGCACACCTCGTTGGCGGTGCTTGAAGTTCGCCCTCGCTAACTCGCCAAACTGCATTGTGCAGGTAGCGCCACCGCACTCAGGCTCTAGTCATTTACTCAGTTCTTATTGGATGGGTGTTTGTGAGTAGGGCCTGACGTCGAAGTCTTTGATAATACTTAATCAGTAAATGTACCTACGATCCTTCTGTTAGAGCCTAACGATACATTTATAACGCAATGTTTTTCCTGCCTAATATGTCCGCCTTCCGTCAATAAAGTTTTTTTACTCCGGTGAAGTGAGTATGTAGTTACCCCTATAGAACTGCTTCACATTACTGGATAGCTTAAATAAAACTTGCTCCACACGTGATGCGGGAGAGGCGCTTTAGGGCTTGGCGGTAGCCGCATGGATAACAGACCACCTAACATGGCTCCGGATGGGCCAAAGTAGCGAGTAATGTCTCTATGTAGAAAACTTTTGAACTCTATTATGGGTTCGCTGGACGAAGGGCTGATGGTTGTGGCTATTGGCTGCGAGCGTCCGAGTACAGTCGAGTACATCAATCCGAAGTTCACTGAGATATACGGTTATAGCCTGAGCGAGCTTCAGGATGCGCAGTCAGTGGCTCTCTACAAAATGTCAGATGACGAAAAGGGCGTTAACCAAATCACGCAGGCCGTGGTAGACCGCGCGCCGGCATCCCTCGAAATGCAGTGTCTCAAGAAAAACGGACATGAATTTCCTGCCAGAATCAGCCTGAATTTCTCGATTAAACCGGACGGCCTTAACGATTACCTGGTTGTGCGAAGCCGGGATATCTCAAAAGAGCGCGAAGCGCGAGATAACCTTATTCAGTCCAATATCACGCTGGCTTTTAAGAATTCTGAGCTTCAAACGCTGGCCGCACACGATGCCCTGACGTCCCTGTACAATCGTCGTTTCTTTGACAGCCAGCTCGATCGCCATTATGGCTTCCATCTCCGTCACAATATGAGTTTGTGTGTGGCGTTTATCGATGTTGATTGCTACAAGCAGTACAACGATCTGTATGGCCATATTGCCGGTGACAATGTGCTAAAAATTGTCGCTAAAGAAATGACCAAAACATTTTTGCGGATTGAGGACATTACTGCCCGCTACGGCGGTGATGAATTTGTTGTTGTTTCGTCTAGCGTTGCTGATGAAAAGGCCGTGTTTGAGCATTTTGAGGCGTTGAGAAAGCGCGTAGAAGACTTGGCAATCGTCAATGAGGGTTCACCCTGGGGAGTTGTGACTCTCAGTATTGGGGTGTTTGTCGGTATTCCACACGACAATGCAAACGCGGAAAGTGTCCTGTGCGCTGCTGACGACGCACTGTATGCGGCAAAGGCGGCGGGCAGAAACACCACAATAATCAATCGCGAACCCTTATGTAGATTGGCAGACTCCAGGATCGCTGAACAATAATCCGGCGAGTCTGTCATCGCGATTAGACCGCTATCTGCATTCTCATATTACACACGAATCAGTGCCGGGTTTACGGTCGTTCCTTTTAAACGGCGACTATGAGGCCCTCTGTTTATCTGAAGCTCTGATTGGCGGCGGTGTGTCCGCAATGACTATGGTAGGCTCTGCTATTCACATTGCACTTCCATCAGTCAGGTATATCGTCCAATGAATAAGTCGATAATTCTTCACCACTACGACGCTTCACCCTACGCTGAAAAGATTCGGCTAATGTTCGGAATTACGGGGCTACACTGGCAATCACTGGTGTCACCGGTGCAGCCACCGCGTCCCAACCTTGACCCACTGACCGGTGGCTATCGTCGCATACCGGTATTGCAAATCGGTGCCGATATTTTCTGTGATACGGCGCTTATCGCACGCGAAGTTGCTGCCGCCGCCGAGTGTCCGCGGCTTGACCCCGTTAACGCCAGTGAGGCCGACAAGGCCTTGGCGGAGCAGGCAGAGAAAAGAGCGTTTTTCGCCGCGATAGGTGCGGTTCCCCCGATGCGTTTGCTGGGCACCATGCTGCTGCGCTTTGGCCCTGTGGGTACCTTTCGGTTTATCAAGGACCGGGCGGGCATGATGAAGGGCGGAACCGTTCGTCCGGCGCAGGGCGATGATGCAAAAGCGGAGCTGAAGTCGCTGGTTGCTGCCTTGGATGTGCGACTGGCTGACAGCTCGTGGTTAGGGGGTAGCGAGCCGGCACTGGTTGATTTGGCCTGTTTTCACCCCTTGTGGCTGCATGCCAATTGCAGCCGGCGGCCACTCGATGCCGATCATCGGGTTCAAGACTGGTTTCAGAGGGTAGCTGACCTTGGGCATGGGGTCCGCGAGGATATAACGCGCGAACAGGCTTTTTCTGAAGCCAAGGCGGCTGATCCTCGTCCGTTGCCTACCAGTGTCGACGGCGCGCCAGTGGCGGTGGCTAGTAGTGTTGAGGTGGCACCATCGGATTACGCGGTGGTGCCGGTATCAGGGAGATTGGCCGCATTCACTGACGACCGGATTGTGCTAGCCAGAGAAACCCCTGAGTTTGGCACCGTGCATGTGCATTTCCCCCGGTCCGGGTATTCCATGGTTGCTGTCTAGGGGCGGTAGCCGTGAAGATAAGAAGAGGCTCGGCTACTAAAGTCACAGTGCGCGGAATCTGTGTTATACGGTGATTCCCCGGTTAGCTTGATAGTGGCAGCGGCCTTGGCGAATAGAGGGCCCCTGTATGTAGCTTAATTAAGGTGCTCTCAAGTAGGTATCAGTCGATGACCTGCAATTCAGCGCTGGTGTGAGGGTTGCCGGTTTTTACAGAAATATTTTTCCCCTTTTTCTTTAACTCGCACTGTTTGATGCGCTCAGGCAGTGATATTTGTGAACGTTTTAATCTGCGTTAACAGTAGTGTCTCTTTGAAAGCTCAGATGTGAAAGCTCTGTGAATATCAAAAAAATCCCTTATTTTTGATTTCCAGAATCATTCAATGAGTTAGTTAAATTCTCTGCCATGGTTTCAAACCCGCCCTGCAACACTTCTGTAACAGTTTTGAAATATTTTAATCCTCTGGCGGGAGGCTACCGCTGTGATCGGTTTCGCACTTTTTATAGGCAGCCTGCAGGCGAATGTAAAACCGTTCGTTTAGCAGAAAAAAAAGATATACAAAAATAATAATTTCGGTATAAATAGTCACCAGCGCAGCTTAGCCAATAGGTTAGGCGGTCGTAGTCAATCCAGTTTCGTGGGCTTTTGATCACACGTTCCGGCTGGCGAAAGGTTCTGGGCGTTCACACATTCCAGACGAAAGTGAAATAGTGAATTGCCTTAGTGCAGTCGAGGAACAATCACGATGAAGCTTTACCAATACCTTTTCGGCGCAGCAGCGCTGGGCCTCTTCACACATATCGCTACGGCAGATCCGCTTACAGACGCTCTGCAAGAAGCTGGCTTGAACTCCCTCATTAACGGCAGCATGACCGGCGGTCTGGAAGTCGATGCGCTCAACCCCACCGGCACCGGAGATAACGACTTTATCGGTTTAGATGTGTTTACCCCTGAGAATGGGTTAGGCATAACGTTATTTGGAGATGAGTGGATAGGCTGGGGCAATACCACGGGTAGCACTGCATTCCCCCTGGATTTTCTTGGCCTGCAGCAACTCACCGATATGCTAGGGCTTGCGCCAGATAGCGCTCTGGTTGATGCACTGCGCAACACGGTCGGACCTGATGGCGCGGTGATTGTGCCGGTGGTCGATTCTATTCAAGCGCTGTCAGGTATTGGCGACGGGCTGCGGTTTGATCTTTCACAGGCGATTACTTTGCCGGGGTTTAATGACCAGCCTGTTGGGTTGGCTGTTGCAGCAGATGATGGTTCGGGTAATGCCTCGCCTGATGGCATAGCGGGTATTGCTTTGCTGACGCCCGGCGCGAGTGGCAATGGCGGTCTGATCGGGCTGGCGGTGATGTCAGGTAGTGACTCAGGCAATGGTGATCTAGCAGGGATTGCTGTAGCCGGCGGTGATAATAGCGGCAGTGGCAGCCTCGCTGGTGTCGCCATTTTTGGTGGAGATCAGTCAGGTAACAGTGAAACCCTTGCGCTGAGTGCGATCAGTGGTAGCAATTCCGGCAATTCTTCACTGGTAGGGGTTGGTGCCATTAACGAAGGTGGCTCGGGCAACGGCGGGATGGTCGGTGTAGGAGCTCTGAGTGGGGACAACTCGGGTAACGGCGGAACCGCTGGTGCTGGCGCTTTAAGCGGAGACAACTCTGGTAATGGCGGGTTCGCAGGTGCCAGTGTCGTCAATGGCGATAATTCGGGCAACGCCAGCACGGTAGGTTTGGCGGTCTTGGCTGGCGAGAATAGCGGTAATAGCGACGCTATTGGCGGGGCGGTTGTTTCCGGTCCCAACTCTGGGGGCGGCAGCGGCGTCTCTTTAAACGCGGCTAATGACGATGGCGAAAGTGGTGGCGGGACTATTGGCGGCGACTGTGATGGGATCGTTTGTGGCGACGACAGTGAGTCTGGGGATTATCAACTAACGGCGGCCTCAAACTGCGCTGAAGGCGATCCTGACGGTGATGGTGATGGCGTTTGTGACAAGGCTGACGACTGCGAGATTACACCGCAGGGCGCCGATGTGTTCGTCACTGGCTGCCATCTGAGTGACAGTGCGCCTCTGGTGCTACGCGGCGTTGTTTTCAAGTTTGATTCGGTAGAGGTTGTTGACTCATCTAAACCCCTGTTGAGTGAAGCCCGCAGCATTATTGCAAAGCACCCTAATAAGTTGATTTCCATTGACGGACACACTGACGGCAAAGGCAGCGACAGCTACAACGCGCAGTTGTCTTACAACCGCGCCTTGGCTATTTACAGCTACTTTGTCGACAACGGTATTAACCCGGAGCGTTTAGCTATCAGGGGATTTGGAAAGTCAGTGCCTATCGCCCCCAATACAACAGCGTCAGGAGAGGATTTTCCTGAGGGCCGAAAGAAGAATCGGCGAGTAGAGCTGGCGGTGGTTGATCTCGATACCTTTGCGTCTATCAAGGCCGACAATGCGAGACGCAGCTTTGCGCAGCAACCCGAGCATCGAGCCTCTATCCCGGCCCCGCTGGTAACTGAAGCGGGCTTTGGTACCGTTAGCGAGCGGGAGGCTGCGCTGCTGAAGCGAGAGCAACAGGCCCGTGAAGAGGCTATTAAATGGGAGAGAATTGCGCGCGAAGAGCAGCGGCGGGCTCAAGCTAGAGCAGCGGCAGAGGCAGCTGAAAAAGAAAGGCTGGCGCAGCAGGAGGCTGAAGAAGCTGAGCGTCGGCGACAAAAGGCAGCAGATGCTGAAAGCAGCTACGACGAAGTGCTTGAGTTTCTCGAAGCGACGGGATCCGCTGAAACGAGCTCCGGCAAAAATCAAAGTAGCTCGGTTGAACCGGCCGACGGACAATCGAGTAATTCTAACTACTCGCAGGATCTTGGTAGGCCGGACAATAGCTGAAGCGGAGCTGGGCTTGCGCCCGGTTCCGACCCTGACCTGAAAATTCCCTGAGTGCTACAAACAGTCATTAGGAGCCACGATGGCCATTGATTTGCCCCCCGCTTTACCGCCAACACTGACAGCCGCCGAGCAGATC
Organism: Litorivivens sp.; assembly: GCA_041585035.1. Classification (GTDB taxonomy): domain Bacteria; phylum Pseudomonadota; class Gammaproteobacteria; order Pseudomonadales; family Spongiibacteraceae; genus Litorivivens. The sequence goes on along the minus strand of JBFHCW010000009.1, from coordinate 9,112 downwards.
TCGCCTTTCAGTGCAGCAACCGCACCCTATACCCGCAAGCTGGGCGACTACGAAATCAGGGTGACCGGTGATCACTACCTGACAAGCGATGAACTCAACAGTTTGTTTGCCGTGGCGAAGACGCCCTCTCAGTTGATACTGCTGATTAATGCTGCGACGTACAATAAAGGCAATCTGCTGGTGCGGACGCTCTACAGCTCGCCTCAAAAGGGGGTGATATTCGTTCACGCCGTCCAGGCGCGTGTAGGAGAGATTAAAGGCAGCGAAGTGATGCAGCGCCATTTCGGGGACCTCACCGGAGACTTCGACCTCACGCGCGGTGAGTTTTCCACACGCGAGGTGCTTGCGGAGATCCACTCTGAGCGAAGCGGCATTGACTATAGCATCAGCTATTCGCCATCAGCATCGATGGCCAATTCTTATGACCTGAATTTTAACGCGGCAGCACGTGATGATCACGACGCTACGGATCTGATTCTGCAGCTCGGTAACCAAGGCAGTCGTTTTGCCGGTCGCTATTTCGCAGACCTCGGATTCAAGCATGATTTCTCCGGAGGAGCACAGATCTCAGGAGCGTACCAAGGCGCCATTACTGAGTGGGGCGAATCGCGAGACGGTGAAGATTATCATTCAATTCAGTTGAAGCTTGATAAGGCTTTTAGTTTCGGTCTCTATGGCATTGAGGCGCGGCACAGTGAGTACGTCCGGGATATGGGGGCGATCGATGTCACAACCACCGCCTGCCTTTTTCCCATTGGTATTCTGCCCTGCATACCGACGACAAGCTCCACGTCGATGGATGTTGAACTGGACGCCGAAACAGATCAGGTCGCCTTAACCGGCAGTCAGGTTCTGTCGAGCGACAACGACCACCGGTTTACCCTTTCTCAGCGGTTGGATTACACCGATTCCCTGATCGACTCGAACATCGGTCAGGTAGTGCAGGATGAGCGCTACGCGACCCTTGAGCTGGGTGCCACCTACCACAAAGCCAAGCAACACGGCGAGAATCTGCTGAACTGGAAACTCGGCGCAACGGTCAAGGGGGGGCTCGGTGGTGACAAGGGCACGCTGGGAACCGATAGCTCTTCAGAGGGCGTGGCCGTCGGCAAGCGCACCGCTGATTTTCTTGTGTTGAAGCCAAAGGCTGAAGTGACCTACTCGCTGAGCGACAACAGCAATGTCAGGCTGGGGTTTAACGGCCAAATGAGTGATGAGCAGCTGCCGCAGCAACAGCAGTGGGTGTTGGGTGGTATTGACAGATTGAGCGCCTACCTCCCGGGTGTTCTGGTGGGGGATACCGGCTATCACGTTGATCTGAGCTATAACCACCGCTGGAACTTTGGAAGCTTCACCCTGGCTGGCGGCGTTTTTGCGGAGTACGGCAGTGCTCAGTATGAAAACGCCTCTGGCACCGTCGGCGCCGTGGATCTTGGAAGCGACAGCAGTATTGCCGATGCGGGTATCCGGGCGACATTAACGGCATGGGACTGGCTCGAAGTACGCGCTGTTGTTGCAGAGTCAATTTCTGAGAACAACCTTGACGAAGAGTTGCTTGAGCGCGCTGAGTCCGACTTTTTTGTTGTTGTGAAAGCCGTTTTCTAGCGAGTAGCTTTTAGCCCTCCAGGCCCCGGACTCTCGGGGCCTGTCTGTTTCTTCAGCACTGATTGTGATTTTCGCTTGCGCAACACCGCGGTTATTCAGGGGCAACTAGATCGTCAGCGCGTTTTATGTGGAAAACGCTACACTCACTGTCAGGCCATATTCTGAACGCGTATCTTGATAAACTGGGCCTATATCCCGTTCTATAGACCGCATAGTGGCCTTATGACCTCACATACCACCCGGTTGGATCGCTACATTAGCCGGAACAGCACCTTTTCAAAGTCGGATGTCCGGATGCTCATAGCCCGGCAGCGGATTCTGGTGGATGGCAGGGCGGCAGAGTCCATTCGGCAGGTGGTAAGTAAATTCAGTCGCGTTGAGTTGGATGGTGTCTGCCTGCAACACAAGCGGCCGGTTTATCTTATGCTCAATAAGCCTGCCGGGGTTGTTAGCGCGACTACCGACAGTCGCCATACCACGGTGCTGGACTTGATTGACGATCCGGAGAAAGATGATCTGCATATAGCCGGGCGATTGGATTTCAATACGACTGGCTTGGTACTGCTGACCAACGACGGGGTATGGTCGCGACGCCTGAGTCTGCCGGAGTCAAAACTTGCCAAGACCTACCTGGTCACGGTGGCAGACCCCCTGAACGAGGACTATATCGCGGCATTTCGCCGCGGTTTCTACTTTGCCTACGAGGGGATAACCACCCAACCGGCGCTGCTGGAGATCGTGTCGTCTCGCCAGGCCAGGTTGACGCTGGTTGAAGGAAAGTACCATCAGGTCAAGCGTATGTTTGGTCGCTTTAAGAATGAGGTGCTGTCCTTGCACCGCGTATCCGTGGGGCCAGTATCGGTGGGCGCCCTTGAACCCGGTCAGTACCGGGTGTTGAGCGAGCAGGAAGTACGCGAGACTGGCGGAATTGTGACCTGAGCGAGATACCGCCCGGGCTTGCTAGCGAAGCAGTTGCTGGAGCTGTCCCAGTAATTGTTTTTCTTCAGCACTCAGCGCCGGCATTGATTCGCACCGTGGGTCGGTTTTCTGAATCACACTGATCATGGCTTTGGTGAGGGGAATCGGATCGCAGCCGTGACCGGTCTCGCAAATCATATCCCACTGCGGTTTCGCCTTGGCGTGGCAGCCCAGACAGTTGCCACCAAAGCGGTTGTTGACGTCGGCAAAGCCGCGTTTGGCTATTTCGGAGCCTGTGGGAGACACGGTCAGCTCGAAGAACTCCCAGTCTTTGGTGGCCGGGCTGGTACCTTCCGGGTGTTTGACCATGACTTCGGTGGGCACCAGCTGGACGACACTGCCCGGGGGGTAGGTCCCGCCGTTGGGTGAATTGGCTGCAGCGAGGGTCGCGTCAAGGTTGCCCGTAAGGCTGCTGACGAAGAATCCGCGAACGGGCGTCATGTCTCTGATACAGCTGAAATCCCTGTTGTCTATTTCAAGTGCGGGCTTGTCTTCTGCGAGGGTAGCGCTGGCTGCAGCGACTGACAGCGCCATACCCGCAAGCAGGCGGAGGACTGGGTGGAGTTGTCTTTTAATCATGAGAACCTCAAAGTAGTTTGTGCGCAAAGTAATTTGCTGAACTATAGGTAGAGACATAGCGCTTGTCAATTAGTTTGCGCGCAAAATATAATGTGTGGATTCTATTGCAGGTGCACGCATGTCCTATCTAAAGCTTGATCTCCAAATCTGTCATTCGCTGTATTCTGCGACCAATGCGCTGATTCGCGCCTATCGCCCTTTGCTGGAGCCCTTGGGTTTAACCTACCCCCAGTATCTGGTGATGCTCAGTTTGTGGGAGCAGGACGGTATCAGTGTGAAAGCACTGAGCGAGCACACCCGATTGGATGCCGGAACCCTGACGCCCATTTTGAAGCGCCTGGAGGAAAAGGGCTGGCTGAGGCGTACCGTGTATTCGGGGGATGAGCGGCAAAAACGCCTTGAGTTGACGGTGGCGGGCAGAAAATTGAAGTCTGACGCCGAGTCAGTGCCGGAAGCGATTGCCTGTCAGGCGATGCCAGACCTTGAAAGTGCCACCCAACTCAAGAATTTGTGCGAGACTTTGTATCGCACGCTTAAGACGCAAAATGAACCGGGTAATACCTGAGCCGACTAAAGGAATAACAATAATGAACGTGACGATCTTTGGGGCAACCGGCAGTGTGGGCTCCGAGTGCCTTCGCCAATGTATTGACCGAGGCTATACCGTAACCGTGCTGGCGCGTACGCCTGACAAGCTACCTCAGGCGATGCACGACAAGGCTACGGTTCTCAAGGGTGATGGCCTGGTCTACGAGGACGTTGTCAGTGCGCTCACTGAAAACACCGATGCTGTTTTGTTTGCAGTGGGTGTTGACGAAAAGACTTCACCGGAAAATCTTTGTACCAACGTAACGCGCAATATCCTCACGGCCATGAGAGAGAAGGGGGTTAAGCGTCTGGTCTGGTGCGGCGGTGGCAGCAACCTTGTTCCCGAGGATACCATCGGGTTCGGTGCGAAGTTTGTTCGTTGGTATGCCGAGCACTTTCTGCGCCTCCGCCATTTTGACAAGGAAAACCAGCTGGCGCTGTTAAATCAGAATACAGATGTCGACTGGGTCGGTGTTCGCCCTCTGCAGATGAAAGCCGGTCCAAGAACAGAACGCTATCGCGTGGGTTTTGATAAATTTAACGGTTTTTCCAGCATCAGTTTTGCTGACTGTGCTGATTGCATGATTGGGCAATTAACGGACGATACGTGGATTCATCGCGCGCCAATTATCCAGTACTGAATCTTAGAGAAGTTGCAGCTTTGCAGCGACTGTAAAGTCTCATGGCTCGAGGCGCGGATCGTAGCCGATCCGTGCAAAGCTCCCGATCAAACCCTAGACTGTTTTGCTCCAAGGCAGGTTTATCTTATCGTCTTTCGACCTATGAGTAGCAGCATTCATGAGTGCTGTTGCTCTGTTATTGCTTTGTAAAATCAGTCATCTAAATGACTACCTCACATAACTGCCAGATTGCCACTACTCTGATTTACGCTCGTTAAGCGGAAGTGGACTTTGGTTCTGGCATTTTGCCAATTGCGAGTCAGGCCGATCACGACTATTTTCATCTAACGGGCACGCTCAGTCGGAATCTCTCATTCTGCTGGCCACCCCGGGAAGTGAGTTACTTCTTACTACGCTATTTTCTTAATCAGTCGGGTGGGTTATGACCAAACTCTCAAAAATTGAAGGCATCGGCGATGTCTATTCGAACAAGCTGTCGAGTGCAGGGGTTGCATCGATAGAAGGATTGCTGGATCAGTGTTGTGCCAAAAATGCGCGTAAAGATCTGTCGGATAGATCGGGGATCAGTGAAAAACTCATTCTTGAGTGGGTTAATCGTGCCGATCTCTCGCGGATCAAAGGCGTGAGCACACAATATGCCGATTTGCTGGAAGCGGCGGGTGTCGATAGTGTTCCGGAACTAGCGCAGCGGAATGCTGAAAACCTGCAGAAAAAAATGGCTGAATGTAATGAGGCAAAGCATCTGGTGCGCAAAGTGCCGGCAGCGTCTCAAGTTCAGGATTGGGTGAATCAGGCGAAGGCACTGCCGAAAAAAGTCACGCATTAATGCGCTGATTGCGGCGCAGGCGACTAGGGCAGTTCTTAGACATATCTAGTTGCCGCTCTGTAAGCAGAGCGGCCTCTGCGAGGTTATTCTTACTCCTGGTGCGACGAAGGATAGGTGCGGCCGCTGGCCGTTCTATCGCCGTTTTTTTACGCTGGGTCTGAGTTGGCTGTCGTGTCTGTCTTTTTCTTTGGCTGGCGGCATACCTCCAGCCAGTAGTCCAGTGCGGCTTTGTTGTGCCGTATGCGAGGCAGAGCAAAGTAAAAGCGTCGTGTCATATCCCTTCGGCTGAGTTTAAGCGGCACCAGGTTGCCGCTGCGAAAGTCGCTTTGCAAAACTAGGCGTGACAGACAGCCGATGCCCAGCCCGGTCTCGACGGCGCTTTTGATGGCTTCGTTGTGGTGAAACTCCCGGTAGATGTCGATTTCGGGCAGCAGGTCGGCCATGGCGTGGTCAAAGGTGTGGCGCGCACCGGAATTGGGTTCGCGCAGTATCCAGCGCGCAGAGCGGATATCGCGATTTCCCAGCGTCCCCTTGCTGGCAAAGGGGTGGTCCGGAGAGCAGAACACAATTAACTCGTCTTCCATCCACGGGATCAATTCCAGATCCCGATGATGTACTTCCCGCTCAATCATGCCGATATCCACTTCATAGTTCAGCACCCTATTGACGATCTCGGGGGTGTTGGCGGTGGTGAGATCGACGTCGGCCTTGGGGTAGTGGGCCAGATAGTCGGCGAGATAGCGCACCACGAGATAGTTGCCGATGGTAAAGCTGGCGCCTACTTTCAGGTGGCCCAGATCGCCGTGCTGTTGCAGCGTCTGGTCGAATTGCCGGCAGTGGGCGTAGAGCGTTTCCGCTTCCTTGCGCAGGCTGCGGCCTACCGCATTGAGGCTCAGTTTGTTGCCGTGGCGTTCAAACAGGCTCATGCCGTAGTTCTGTTCCAGGGTTTGCAGGGCGGCGCTGGCGGCAGACTGGGAGAGGTTCAGGTCCTGTGCGGCGCGGGACACGTTTTCGTGGCGGGCGACGGCAAGGAAGATGCCAAGTTGGCGGAGAGTGAAGTTCATGGCAGCGGTTCCCTCAGGCTCGATTAAGTATCGATAAAATCGATACTGACTATTGTAATAACCCGTTTTACTAATGGCAAGCGGCTCCGTATCATGGCGCCTCTCTTAAAGCTGGTCGTCCCACCGGCTGATATACTCCGAAACCTTTGATTTTCCCTATTGGAGAACACCATGGCAGAGCAAAAAGCGACGAACGTGCATTGGCACGACGGTGAAGTTACCCGTGAAGATCGTCAGAAAATGCTTAATCAAAAGGGCGCCACCCTTTGGTTTACCGGCCTGTCCGGCTCAGGCAAAAGCACCGTTGCGGTTGCGCTGGAAAAGGCGCTGATAGAGAGAGGCCACCTCTGCTACCGTCTGGACGGTGACAATGTCCGTTTGGGTATCAACAAGAATCTGGGCTTTTCCGCCGAAGACCGCGCTGAGAATATCCGCCGTATCGGTGAGATCGCCAAGCTGTTTGTGGATACCGGGGTGATTGTGCTGTCGAGCTTTGTCAGCCCCTACCGCGCTGACCGCGATCAGGTGCGTGAGCTGCATGCTCAGAGCGATATGGACTTCCTTGAAATCTTTGTTGATGTGCCCTTGTCCGTTGCTGAAGAGCGCGATCCCAAAGGCCTGTACAAAAAGGCGCGTGCCGGTGAGATAAAGAACTTTACCGGTATTGATGATCCCTATGAGGCGCCAGAGCAGGCCGAGGTGGTATTGAACAGCCACGAGATGAGCCTGGAAAAAGAAGTGGAAGTGCTGCTGGAAGAAATGAGCAAGCGCGGCATTATCTAAGCATCGAATTTACCGCGATTTTAACTGGAGTTACCTATGATCAAACCCCATGGCGCTGACGAACTGAAGCCCTTGTTTGTATACGACACCGAGAAACACCACGCTCTGCAGAAAGAGGCAGAAACCCTGCCGTCGCTGTTGCTCAACTCTGCAGCCGCTGCCAACGCCGTGATGATGGGCGCGGGCTACTTTACCCCGCTGTCTGGTTACATGAATCTGGCCGACGCCCTGAGCGTAGCGGAAAACATGCAGACCTCTGATGGCCTGTTCTGGCCGGTGCCGGTCGTCAACCTGACTGAAGCTGCCGAAGGTATTCAATCGGGTAGCCGTATCGCCCTGCGTGACCCCAATGTTGAGGGCCACCCGATTCTGGCGGTGATGACCGTCGATGCGGTTGAGACCGTTGCCGGCGAGCAAATCGACACCATGGCCGAGCAGATTTTCGGCACGTTGGACCCGGAGCACCCGGGCGTAAAAACCTTTAAGAGCTTGGGCAATACCCTGCTGTCAGGCCCGATTGAAGTGCTGAACTTTTCGTATTTTCAGACAGACTTCCCGGATACCTTCCGCACGGCGGTTGAGATTCGCAACGAGATTGCCGAGCGTGGATGGGAAAAGGTTGTTGCTTTCCAGACCCGTAACCCCATGCACCGTGCGCACGAAGAGCTGTGTCACATGGCTCGCGAGCAACTGAACGCCGATGGCGTGCTGATTCACATGCTGCTGGGCAAGCTGAAGAAGGGCGATATTCCCGCCGACGTTCGCGATGCAGCTATTCGCAAGATGGTCGAAGTTTACTTCCCGCCGAACAGTGCGATGGTTACCGGTTACGGCTTTGACATGCTGTATGCGGGCCCACGCGAGGCGGTGCTGCATGCGGTCTTCCGCCAGAACTGTGGTTGCACCCACCTGATCGTTGGTCGGGACCACGCCGGTGTCGGCGACTACTACGGCGCCTTTGACGCGCAGACCATCTTCGACGAGAAGGTGCCTGCCGATGCGCTGGGTATTGAGATCTTTAAGGCGGATCACACCGCTTATTCCAAGAAGCTCAACAAAGTTGTCATGATGCGCGACGCGCCGGATCACGACAAAGAGGATTTTGTGCTGCTGTCTGGTACCAAGGTTCGCGAAATGCTGGGGCAGGGGATTGCACCGCCGCCCGAATTTTCGCGCCCTGAAGTGGCCAAGATACTGATGGATTACTATCAGGCTCTCGACGCGAAGTAAGGTGATTCAAGCTTCTTTCTGCAGAAGAAAGGAGCCTTGAACGAAAAAGCCCCGACTTTTCAGGCCGGGGCTTTTTTTATGCGTGAGTACAAATCAATTGTGCGCGTGCAGCGCCTCATTCAGCTCAATAGCTGATTTATTGGTCAGTACTTCAATAGCGCCTGATTTGGAGTTGCGGCGGAACAGCAGGTCCGACTGGCCGGCTAGATCACGGGCTTTAACGGTATTTGCGACCTGGCCTTTGTCGTCGAGCATGGTGACCAGCGAGCCGGCCGTCACGTAGAGCCCGGCTTCAATGGTGCAGCGATCTCCCAGCGGGATGCCAACGCCGGCGTTGGCGCCGATCAGACATTCCTTGCCGACAGAAATGATCACATTGTTGCCGCCCGACAGGGTGCCCATGGTAGAAGCGCCGCCGCCGAGGTCAGAGCCTGAGCCCAGTACTACGCCAGCAGAAATGCGACCTTCAACCATGCCGGGGCCTTCAGTGCCGGCGTTAAAGTTCACGAAACCCTCGTGCATGATGGTGGTGCCTTCACCGAGGTAGGCGCCCAGTCGAACGCGCGCGGTGTGAGCTACGCGTACGCCGGCGGGAACGACGTAATTCGCCATTTTCGGGAACTTGTCGACGGACATCACTTCCAGCAGTTCACCTTTCAGGCGCGCCTCAAGCTGCCGGTCAGACAACTCGTCAATCGCTACAGCGCCCTGATTGGTCCAGGCCACATTGGGCAGCACGCCGAACATGCCGTCCAGTTTCAGGGTGTGGGGCTTGGCCAGACGATGCGACAACAGGTGCAGTTTCAGGTAAACCTCTG
>JBFHCW010000008.1:0-25905 GCA_041585035.1 Litorivivens sp. | reverse complement strand
GCTCAGATACTTAGAATCGTATTCAAATTCATGAATTTACGAGTCACTTGTATCTGATATGATTGTCGTCACATCACCACACAAGTGCCCACACAAATTACTTAATCTCGATTTGTTAAATAGCTCGAAGCCGCCGGGGCTTTCGATGTCGCTTAAGAGTGTGTCTCTCAAGCGAGGTGCGCATTATAAACACCCTATCCTTCACTGCAAGCACTTTTAAGAAAAAATCTAAAAGAATTTCATGCGCTTATTTCTTGAACAGCAAAATAGCCGCCAAAGATGCCTGGACAGCGGCGAGGATGCCCCCTAGCCTCGCGAGCTATCAGCATACTGCTATTATCTATATGGTCAGAAACATGCAGAACCAGACGCAATGATATCGCTTTTTAACGCAACAGGCGCCATCGCACTATTCGCGGCTATTCAGGCTATATGGTTGGGTAATCTCAGCCGCAACATTCAGATCTTTCGTGCCTATGCTTTTATTTGCGCCTTCAGCGCCATATTCCTGCTTTCATCGGCGGCCTGGTACAGCGCCGACACCCTGAATCAGGCTTTTATAGCCGCCAAGTGGCAAACGCTGGGCGGCGTGGGCCATGTGATCGCCTTTGCCTGGCTGATCGCCATCATGGCGGACCTGACCAAACAGCGCGGGGTGCTCATTGGGCTCTGGGTAGTCAGCGCAATCCTGGGCGCAATAATACTGGCCGCGGTTACCGCTAGTCCGGACACTCTGCTCCCCAATCTTGAACTTATTGGCAAGAAAACTGTTCTTTTCCAAACAATTACGGTTTTCGAAAACATTCAAACCACCCTCGGCGCCAGCACCAATCTCTTTATTCTCGCGATATATATAGCCTGCTTTTGGGCCATGCGGCCGATTTTCCGCTCCGGGGATCGCATCACTGCGGTCTTCCTGCTCAGTTATATTGTCGTTCAAACCGGCTGCCTTATCTTTCGGGTCACCTACGATTTGGGCTTGGGTGACGCCCGCTTTCCGACCGGCATTGCCATTATCTGGCTCCTGCTCACGATTTCCATTTGTTACGCTCGAGAACATCAGCTCGCAGTAACGCGACTAAAAGCCCAGGACAGACTGCTTCGCCAAGAGATCACCAACCGGACACAGACCGAAGACAAACTTCGCACGCGAGCCTATTTCGACCAGTTGACCAACGTGCCCAACGAGCTTTGGCTACGGGATCACTTGGGGCGCGAGTTCACCAAAGCATTCCCCCTGCGCGTATTGATGCTGATCCAGCCCCACGATTTCCGGGGCATTCGGCTGAGATTTGGCAACTCCAATGCCGACCAGCTGCTGACCAAGGTGGTGCAGCGCCTGCGGGAATACCTGAGTTCTGAAGACGTTGTCGCCCGGGTCAACGACAGTACCTTTTGCGTCATTGTGCGATCACCAGACAAGGAATATTTCAATCGGATTAGCCAGGAGACAGGCAACGGCCAGCTGAATGAGACGCTTACCAAGCCCTATTATCTTGGCCTCCAGCGGGTCGATCTCAACTTCAATATGGGAATCGTCGACGCCAGCAAAGAGGATACCCCCGAAAATCTGCTGTATCGAACCGAACAGGCCCTGAACGAGGCGGCTCGTCTGGGCCGCAATCAAGGCGTATTTTACAGCGATGCGCTGTCCGCCCAATTGACACGGGAAAAGCAACTGGAAAACGATTTCGCATCCAGCCTGAGGAAGGGTGAATTTGAGCTGTTCTACCAACCGAAGGTCAATCACGCCGGCATCTGTCTGGGCGCTGAAGCCCTGATACGCTGGAATCACTACAGCGAGGGCATGATTTCGCCCGTTCAGTTCATCAGCCTGGCTGAACGCTGCGGCTTTATGATCGATCTCGGCAATTGGGTGATTCGCGATGCCTGCCGATTTCTACGCAAAGCCAACGACGAGGGCTTAAGGCTGCCCGGCCCACTCTCAATCAACATCAGCCCCCTGCAACTACTGGACGACTCCGTTACCACAACACTGACCAGCAGCCTGGAAGAATACGGGCTGGACGCCGGCCAGCTGGAGCTTGAGCTGACCGAATCAGCTCTAGTGGATACCACCGCTGAAAACCGGGCCCTGCTGGAATCCCTGCGCAATATGGGCCTTACCATTGCCATTGATGACTTTGGCACTGGCTATTCTTCGCTCGCCTACCTGCAGCACCTCCCACTGGACGTCCTCAAGATCGACAAGCGTTTTGTCGACAATATGGATGAGCCGCAAGGGGAACAACTGGTCTACGCCATTATTCAGATGGGACGCGCTCTTAAAATGAATACTGTCGCAGAAGGCGTGGAGACCCAGCGCCAGATGGAAGCCCTAAAGGGGATGGGCTGCGATCAGTTTCAAGGCTACTTTTTCAGCAAACCCCTGCCGGAAGACAAATTCCTGCGCTGGCTGGCAACCGGTACGCGGGTTGCCGCCGTTTAGCCAACGCTAGCGGATGAAGAAAAGCTGGTACTTTTTCTTGCCCAGTTTCACCAGAAAATAACGGTCGAATCGCGCCCGATCCGGCGCGAACACTTCTGCAGACCTCATCATGTCATCAATCCCAATGGGCCGACCATTAATTAACACCGCATTTCGCGCCAGCGCATCCTTAACCTGCTTCCCGGATGCCAGACCGGCATCCGCCAGCACCTGGGTCAGCGGCGTTTGCCCCAGACTGGACATCTCAAGCTCTGAACTCGGCAGGCCATCCAGCTGCAGCTGGGCATAATCCTCTGGCGACAGGCTCTCATCGTTGCCACTGAAGAGCGCCTCGGTAATCCTTTCTGCCGCTGCCAAGCCTTCATCGCCGTGAATCAGGCGGGTCACTTCCCGGGCCAGAATGCCCTGAGCCGCCGGGCGGCCCTGTGCGGCCTTATCAGACGCTTCGATCTCATCAATCTCAACAGGAGAGAGAAAGGTAAAGAATTTCAGGAACTTGTATACATCCGCATCAGCGGTATTGAGCCAAAATTGATAAAACGCATAGGGCGAGGTTTTGGCTGGGTCCAGCCAGATAGTGCCGGCTTCTGTCTTGCCAAACTTGGTGCCGTCGGCCTTTGTGACCAGAGGCAGGGTCAGACCAAACACCTGAGCACGATTCAGACGTCGCGTCAGGTCAATACCACCAGTGATGTTACCCCATTGATCCGAGCCACCAATCTGCAAGGTGCAGCCATTGCGCCGATTGAGCTCAGCGAAATCATAGGACTGCAGGATCATGTAGGTAAATTCGGTAAAGGAAATACCCTCACCTTCGCGCTCAATCCGCTGCTTGACCGACTCTTTCTGGATCATGGCGTTAACGGCAAAGTGCTTGCCAACATCGCGCAGGAAATCCAGCACATTAATCTGGCCGATCCAGTCGAGGTTATTGACCACTTCCGCAGAGTGTTCACCGCAGTCGAAATCCACAAATTGGCTGACCTGAGCGCGGATCTTGTCGACCCACCCTGCCACCACATCCGGGGTATTCAATTGGCGCTCCTGAGCCTTAAAGCTCGGATCACCGATCAGGCCGGTAGCGCCGCCGACCAGCGCCAGGGGCTTGTGCCCGGCGAGCTGAAAACGTTTCAGCGTAAGCAGGGGGACCAGGCTGCCGATGTGCAGACTGTCCGCCGTTGGGTCAAAGCCACAGTAGAGGGTGCGGGGGCCTTCACTCAGATGTTTTGCCAACTCGTCATCGCTGCTCATTTGCGCGATCAGGCCGCGGGCCTGCAAGTCCGCAATCAGCTCATTGTTTACCACCATCACACTCCGAATATATTCTTATAGCCCCAAAAAAAAGAGCTGGCACAATACAGCAAAGCCCCCGAATTGCAAGCGCTCGGGGGTAAGCTGGTACTTTATATGCACACTCTCATACTCTATTATAGGTTTCTTGAATAAGTGTTTAACAGCATTACATTTACGCTCGGTTCTCAATCGCCCGTTGGCGGGTTATAGTGGCAAGCAAAAAAAGACGCATCGGATTCATGCAACCCCTATCAGTCAATCGACAGCAGAAAAGCCGTCCACCGGGAAAACAACTGGCGGCTGCCGCCTCCACGTTTTTCGCGGTCGTGGCCTTATTGTTGCTGTTGCCGGGCGAACAGGCCGAAGCCAAACGCACCGCAATTCCGCTGCCTCTGGATATTACCCCCACCGAGGTTGAGCGCTTCAACCCGGCCGTCGAAGCTATTTCCCCGAACGACCACTGGCAAGAGACGAAGGTCCGCAGTGGAGACAGTCTGTCGATCATTTTCCAACGCCAAGGACTGGGCGCTACCGACGTACACGAACTGCTGACCGGTACCGAACTGACCCGCCCGCTCACCCGACTGAGACCCGGCCAGGAACTGGCCTTTCACATTGAAGGCGGCAAACTGCTGGGGCTCAAGATCAAGAAGAGCGAGATGACAACCCTGCTCTACGAGCGCGCACCCGACGGTTTTCAGGTTTCCGAGCTGAACCGCGAGCCCGAAATTCGCACCCGCGTGACCAGTGCGACCATCAGCAGCTCCCTGTACAAAGCCGCCGAAGATGCGGATATGCCCGAACGACTGATCATGGAGCTGGCCAATATCTTTGGCGGCGTGATGGATTTTGTTTACGACGTTCGCGCCGGCGATCATTTTATTGTTCTTTATGAAGAGCTTTATCTTGACGGTGAACGCTACAAGGCAGGCAAGATTCTGGCCGCCGAATACGTGAATCGCGGACGCAGTTATCAAGCCTACCGCTATACCGACTCTCTGGGAAAAACCGGCTATTACTCCCTGAATGGCGAAAGCATGCAAAAAGCATTTCTGCGGGCACCGCTGGAATTTTCCCGCATTTCTTCGCCCTTTAATCCCAAACGTCTGCACCCGGTTTTCAAAACCGTCCGCCCCCACCGCGGCATAGACTACGCCGCACCACGCGGAACGCCGGTGTACGCTGCAGGTGACGGACGAGTGATAGAGGCAGGCTACACCAGAGCCAACGGCAACTATGTCATCATTCAGCATGGTTCCCAGTACATCACCAAATACCTGCACCTCGATCGCAATGCCGTGCGCAAAGGCGAACGTGTTGATCAGCGGCAAATTATTGGCTGGGTCGGCTCCACTGGCTATGCCACCGGTCCTCACCTGCACTACGAATTTCTACTGAACGGGGTGCACCGCAACCCTCGCACCATTCTGGAAAAACTGCCCAAGGCCAAGAAAATTACTGCCACGGAAATGAGCCAGTATCGAAACAACATTCACGGCATGCACCTGCAACTTTCTACCTATGCGGTGCAAGCCGGGTATCGAAGCCCGACCAGTTCCAGTATCGACGCCGGCTGATGATGACGCGCTATATCGGCATTATGTCCGGCACTAGCCTGGACAGCATCGATTGCGTGCTCTGCGACATTGACGCCGCCGGCAAACCCCAGCTACTGGCACACCACACCCGCCCCTTTCCCGGCGCGCTGCAGCAGGCTCTGCGCGCCCTATGCCAACCCGGCGACAACGAAATTGACCGCATGGGCCCTGCCGATCGCTGGTTGGGCCAGGAGTACGCAGCAGCAGTAAACGATCTGCTGACAGAGGCCGGCTGTCGCGCACAAGAGGTCGCGGCCATAGGCTGCCATGGCCAGACCATCCGCCATCGCCCAGCCAACGCCAAGCAGACTCCCGACACCGCATTCACATTACAGATTGGCGACCCCAACACCCTTGCCAGCCTGACCGGCATCGCAGTCGCTTGCGACTTCCGGCGCCGCGACGTTGCAGAGGGTGGCCAGGGGGCACCGCTGGCACCTGTGTTGCACAAGGCTCTATTTGCCAAAACAGGCACCTGCCGAGCCGTGGTCAATATCGGCGGCATGGCCAATGTAACCTGGCTTGACGGCACGGAAGACGCGCTGGGTTTCGATACCGGCCCCGGCAATGTGCTGATGGACAGCTGGGCTCAGCAACATTTGGGCACGCCCTACGACGACAGTGGCCGGTTCGCCGCCAGCGGCACACTTCTGCCCGATTTACTGCACAGCCTGTTGCAGCACCCCTACTTTGACTACCAGGCAGGCCCTCGCAGCACAGGTCGCGAAGACTTCGATGTCAATCAGCTGATGACCGTACTCGAAGCGCAGGCCAATACCCTGCGCCCGGAAGATGTTCAGGCAACGCTGTTGGAATTTACGGCGCAGAGCATCGCGCAGGCACTGCAGCGCTTGCCAAGGCCAGTATCGCAGGTGTTTATCTGCGGGGGAGGTGCTTTCAACACGGCCTTGATGCAGCGGCTGGAAAGCCTCGTTCACCCGAGCCTGGTAGCCAGCACCGAAAGCCTTGGACTTCACCCCTTGCAGGTGGAAGCCGTGGCCTTTGCCTGGCTGGCCTGGTGCCGGGTGAATCAATTGACGGGGAATTTGCCCAGCGTTACCGGGGCGGGAAAGGAAGCCGTGCTTGGAGCGCTTTATTCTGCGTAAAAGGGCGCTTCAGATAGAAAAGGAAGAACCGCAGCCACAGGTGGTGCTGGCGTTGGGGTTCTTGACCAGAAAGCGTGAGCCTTCAAGGCCCTCCTCGTAGTCGACTTGCGCACCGGCCAGATACTGGTAGCTCAGCGGATCAACCAGCACGGTCACATCGTCGATATCCACTGCCGTGTCATCGTCTGCGACCAGCTCATCAAAGGTAAAACCGTACTGAAAGCCCGAACAGCCACCACCGGTCACGAAAACGCGTAACTTCAGATCGCCATTGGCCTCTTCTTCCTTCAATGAGCGTATTTTGTGCACGGCACGCTCGGTCAGGCTGACCACGGTGGGGGTAAACTGCTCAACGCTCGACATACTACTCCTCACTCAATCGCAGAGTGAAATTCTTAAATAACCGACTAATTCAGTCAAGTTTACGGCAAAACGGCGATGGCGCCCAGACCGGCAGTTTCTTCCAGCCCGAACATCAGGTTCATGCACTGGATCGCCTGACCGGATGCGCCCTTCACCAGGTTGTCTTCCGCCGCCAACACGACCACCATATCGCTCTGGGGTGGGCGGTGCAGCGCCAGGCGCAGGGTGTTGCTGCCTTTTACACTGCGGGTTTCAGGATGGCTGCCAAGCGGCATTACATCCACAAAGGGCGCATTCTCAAAGCGCTCTTCAAACAGGAACTGAAGCTCGTCTATGGCCACGGCCGGATCACGCAGCCTGGCATAGAGGGTGGCATGGATGCCGCGCGTCATCGGTACCAAATGCGGCGTAAAGACCGCAGATACCGCCTCGCCTGCGGCCCAAGACAAGCCCTGATCGATTTCCGGCAGGTGTCGATGGCCTGACACGCCGTAGGCCTTGAAGTTTTCCGACACCTCGGTGTAAAGATTGTTCACCTTGGCCTGACGACCGGCACCGCTGACGCCAGAAGCCGCAGTGGCAATCAGGCTGCCAAAATCCACCAGTTTCTGCTCCAACAAGGGCCAAAAGCCCAGCTGAATGGCGGTCGGGTAACAGCCCGCACAGGCCACCAGACGTGCCTTGGTCAATTGTTCACCAAAGATTTCCGGCAAGCCGTAAACCGCTTCATCCAATAGCTCGGGACACACGTGCTTTTCGTGATACCACTCGCTCCAGAGTTCGGCATCGCGAATACGGAAATCCGCAGACAGGTCAATAACCCGGGTACCGGCTTCAAGCAGCTCAGGGACACTGTTCATGGCCACGTTGTGCGGGGTCGCAAAAAACACCACATCGCAGGACGCCAGCTGCTGGGTATCGGGCTCGGTAAATTTGAGGTCGAGGCGACCGCGCAGACTGGGGAACAGTTCATCGACCGCTACACCCGCCTCTCCACGCGACGTAATCATGGCGACGTCCGCCTGGGGATGGTCCACCAAAATGCGCAGCAATTCCGCGCCGGTATACCCGGTGCCGCCAACAATACCTACCTTTAACACTGTTCAACCCCTGCCAATTCTGTCATCTGTTCGCACCGCGTTAAAACAGCCATTAGGCCTGCGGTGACAAGGCCACGTATAATACTGGATTTACAGCCCACACGCGAAGGCAGGATGACCGCAATCAGGCACACAAACCGGAATTGTTCAGGCTGTCGCAGCTGATGCGCGATTCCCTTTCACACTTCAGACGCCGACTGGCCAGCCCCGAAGCGGCCCTGCCCTACGCGGTACTCGGCATTCTTGCCGGTGCCATCACAGCGGTGCTGATGATCGCATTCCGGCTGGCGCTGGAATGGCCACTCGCCCAGTGGCTGCCGGGTGAATCTCCGGAAAACTTCGAAGGATTGAGCCGCCACTTGCACCTCTTGCTGCCTTTCGGCGGTGCGGTGCTGCTCGGTTTATGCCTGCATTTTGTAAACCCCATTCACCGCTTTACCGGTATACCGCACGTGATTGCCGCCCTGCACAATGGCCGCGGACGACTGCCACCGGGCAATCTGCTCACCCAGTTTTTCGGTGGCTTACTCGCCCTGCTCAGTGGTCAGTCGGGGGGCCGCGAAGGGCCCGCAGTACACATCGGCGCCGCGGCCAGCAGCCTGTTCGGCGCCAGCCTGCGCCTGCCCAACAACAGTCTGCGGGTCATGTCGGCCTGCGGCACCGCTGCCGCCATCGCCGCCTCCTTCAATACACCGATAGCCGGCGTTATCTTTGCGATGGAAGTGGTGATGATGGAATACACCGTCGCGGGGTTTGTCCCCGTTATTCTGGCGGCCGTGATTGCCACCACGCTGTCTCAGGCGGTATTTGGCGCCGTGGTTTTTCTTCCTGCAGGCGATGTCAATATGAGTTCGCTGCTGGAGCTGCCCTTTATCGCCCTGCTCGGCTGTCTCGGCGGAGTACTGTCGAGTATGTTCGTTTTAATTCAGGGGCGCTGCCTAAGCTGGGCAAACCGTCCCGTCTGGTTGCGGCTCGGTATCGCCGGTTTGGTCACTGGGCTATGCGCGCTCGTCGCACCGCAGATACTCGGCATTGGCTACGACAGCTTGCAGGCGGCGCTGGACGGCAGCTACGGCTTGCGGCTATTGCTCATACTGATGTTTCTGAAATTGCTGGCGACCGCCGTATCCTGTGGCATGGGAATGCCCATCGGCATCATTGGGCCGGCGCTTCTGATTGGCGCCTTTGCTGGTGGCGCTATTGGCCAGCTGGGCGCGATAGCCGTTCCCGGCGTTGCCGCAGAACACAGCTTTTACGCGCTGATGGGCATGGCGGCTGTCATGGGAGCCATTCTCAATGCCCCGCTGGCCGCCCTGTTGGCGGTTATTGAACTAACCCATAATCTCAACATTATTTTCCCGGCGATGCTGGCGGTTATTGCCGCGCAGCTGGTGCATCGGGAACTGTTCAAACTGCAATCCGCTCACCAGACCACCCTCCTGGCAACCCAGCAGGCAGTGCGAGCCAACCCCCTGACACTGACACTGCTTCGCACCAGTGCCGCTGCACTTATCGATCGCAACCTTCGCCACATCGACCAGAAACCCGACGCGGACACTCTTGCCAATATGTTGCAAAATCCCGTGCGCTGGCTGGTTATTACCAATGCCGAAGGGCAGCGGATTATCGTTCACCGCGAACACTGGTTTCCGGTACTCAGCAACATCAAGGACGAAGACATGGCGGCACTTGACCTGCTGGCGGTTCTGGAACATCGCCGCCGAACGGCCACCTTCGATATCAACGGCACCCTGATGGAAGCACTGGAGACCATGAATCAGGAAGGTCTGGACAGCCTGTTCGTCAGCTCCCAACGGCAGCGGCGCGGTCCCCCTGACGAAGGCATTCTGACCCGTGAAGCGCTGTCAGATCACTACAATCTACCGATCAGGTTCTAAGCATGCTCTGGATTAAAGCCTTTCATATTATCGCTATGGTCTGCTGGTTTGCCGGCATATTTTATCTGCCGCGCCTGTTCGTCTATCACGCCATGGCCGACGACGCAGCCACCCGCAATCACTTGAAAACCATGGAGCGCAAGCTCTACCGTTTCATAACACCCTTTGCCGTCTTAACGGTAATCTTCGGTCTGATTCTGCTGTCGCAAAACTGGCCGTTCTATCTGGGCGAAACCTGGATGCAGATCAAACTCGCACTGGTCATTGCGCTGATTATTTACCACGGTTATTGCGGCGTGCTGGTGAAGCGTTTTGAGCAGGACGACAACATTCGCAGCCACGTTTTTTATCGCTGGTTTAACGAGGCGCCGGTGCTGGTCCTGTTCGGCGCCGTCATACTGGTGGTTGTTCGCCCCCTGTAAACTGCCGTTCAATCGGCGATAATGCAGCAGATCTAAATACACGCACGACAACAGAGAGACTCCATGTCAGGTTCAGACGCATTATTTGAAGCCGCCAAGCAACGTATCCCCGGTGGCGTCAATTCACCCGTTCGCGCGTTCAAAGCCGTGGGCGGCACACCCGTTTTTATCGATCGCGCCGAAGGCCCCTATCTGTTCGACGTCGATGGTAAACGCTATATCGACTACGTATTGTCCTGGGGCCCCATGCTGCTGGGGCACGCTCACCCCGATGTGCTGGATGCAGTGCGCCAGCAATTGGATAAAGGCCTGAGCTTTGGTGCGCCGACGGCGCTCGAAACCGAGCTGGCGGAGATGCTGTGTTCACTGGTGCCCGGTATGGAGCAGGTGCGCATGGTGAACTCCGGTACCGAGGCCACCATGAGTGCGATTCGGCTGGCGCGCGGCGCCACCGGCCGTGACAAAATCATCAAGTTCGAAGGCTGCTACCACGGTCACTCGGATTCACTGCTGATCAAAGCGGGTTCCGGTGCACTGACTTTCGGCGTTCCCAGCTCCCCTGGCGTACCCAAAGCCCTCGCCGATCACACCATTACCCTGACCTACAACGATATCGACGGCGTCAAACAAGCTTTCGCAGAAATCGGTGATCAGGTGGCCTGCGTGATTGTCGAGCCCGTCGCCGGCAACATGAACTGCGTACCGCCCATTCCCGGTTTTCTGGAAACTCTGCGCGAGCAGTGCGATGCCAGCGGCGCCCTGTTGATCATTGACGAGGTCATGACCGGCTTCCGCCTCGGACCACAAGGTGCGCAGGGGTATTACGGGGTTACAGCGGATATCACTACCCTCGGCAAGGTGATGGGCGGCGGCATGCCGGTGGCAGCCTTCGGCGGTCGCAGCGAGATTATGCAGCAGCTGGCACCGGCCGGCCCGGTGTATCAGGCGGGCACACTCTCAGGCAATCCGCTGGCTATGGCCGCGGGCCTGGCCATGCTCAAGGCTATTCAGCAGCCTGATTTTTATCCCCCCCTGTTTGCCAAAACCGACGCATTGGTCGCCGGTCTGCGCGAGCGCGCGGAAGCTGCGGGCATAGCTATGACCAGCAACCACGTCGGCACCATGTTTGGTGTCTTCTTTACCGACGAGAAAACCATCACCAATTACCAGCAGGTCATGGCCTGCGATACAGATCGCTTTAACCGCTTCTTCCACGGCATGCTGAACGAAGGCGTGTATCTTGCCCCGGCCAGTTACGAGGCAGGCTTTCTGTCCGCCGCGCATTCGGACAAAGACATTAACGACACCCTCGACGCCGCCGAGCGCGTGTTCAAAAACCTTTAGGAGTCCGGCATGCCCAAATCACTCACCCGAGGCCCTTTCCCCGCCAGTCGCTTGCGCCGCATGCGAGCTGACGAGTTTTCGCGTCGTTTGATGCGGGAAAACCATTTGACGGTCGACGATTTGATCTACCCGATGTTTGTGCTCGAAGGCAAAAATCAGCGCGAGAGTGTTGCCTCCATGCCGGGCATTGAGCGGCTCAGTATCGACCTTGTTCTGCAAGAGGCGAAAACCCTGATCGACCTGGGCATTCCCGCCATCGCCCTGTTTCCTGTCGTCGAGGCCGCCGGCAAGTCCGAACTGGCCGAAGAGGCCTTTAACAGCAACGGTCTGGTGCAGCGCTGTGTTAGCGCCCTGAAGGACAAGTTTCCCGAGCTGGGTGTGATTACCGATGTCGCCCTCGACCCCTATACCACCCACGGCCAGGACGGCATCATTGATGACACCGGTTATGTACTGAACGATCGCACCGTCGACACCCTCGTCAAACAGGCCCTGTCCCACGCCCGCGCAGGCGCCGATGTGGTGGCCCCCTCGGATATGATGGACGGACGCATCGGCGATATTCGACAGGCACTGGAAGCGGCCGGCCACGTCAACACCCGCATACTGGCCTACTCGGCCAAATACGCCTCAAGCTATTACGGCCCCTTTCGCGATGCGGTGGGCTCGGCGGGCAATCTCGGCAAGGGCAACAAAAACAGCTACCAGATGGACCCGGCCAACAGCGATGAAGCCCTACACGAATGCGCCCTGGATTTGCAGGAAGGCGCCGACATGATCATGGTCAAACCCGGTATGCCCTATCTGGATATTGTGCGCCGGGTAAAAGACGAACTCGGCGCTCCCACCTACGCCTATCAGGTGAGTGGCGAGTACGCCATGCACTGCGCCGCCTTTGCCAACGGCTGGCTCGATCGCGATGCCGTGATTCTGGAATCCCTGCTCGCCTTTAAGCGTGCCGGGGCTGACGGTATTTTGACCTACTTCGCAAAAGAGGCGGCGCTGCTTCTGAGGAAGACAGGGAAATAAGGCTAAACGCTAGGAAACCTCATCATTTTTGCATACACTCGACGCGAAACACTCATAACAACGAGGCTTTACAAGGTGAATAAAAAACTTCTGGGCGCCGCTCTGGCGCTGGCACTTCCCTTTAGCGCGCAAGCGGACATTATCGGGGTCACTGCAGGCGCTTACAGCTGGAACCAGGACTGGTCCGGTGATCTGCGCGGCGATGAGACCGGCGATGACAAAATTGACCTCGAAGATGATCTGGGCTTTGACGACGAGCGCGCCAACAGCATCTACGTTGCTTTAGAACACCCGATTCCCTTGCTGCCAAATATCCGACTGGCCAGCACTGAAATGGAAATCAAAGAAACCAGCACCGTTACACGCACATTCAACTACGACAACCAGACGTACACAGCGGGCGACCAAGTCACTTCGGATTTCGACCTGAGTCATATTGACGCCACCTTCTACTACGAAATTCTCGACAATATCGTATCACTGGATGTTGGTTTGACCGCGCGCATGTTTGATGGTGACGCCACCCTCAGCTCTAGCAATAAAACGGGTACTTCTGACATTGATTTCACCATTCCCCTTTTGTTTGTGGGCGCCCGCGTTGACCTTCCGCTGACAGGCCTCTATGCCACTGGCGAGATCCACGGCCTGAAAATTGACGATGACTCCATCATCGATACCAAGCTGGGCATTGGCTACGAGGTCGGCATCTTTGCCGTTGAGGCAGGCCTGCGCTCTTTTGAGATCGATGCAGAAGATGATGATGCCGAGTTCAACATGACCGTTGAAGGTGCCTTCCTCGGCATTGTGGTTGATATCTGATCTCTCGCAAACGTCTGACCAAGCCCGGCCTCGCCGGGCTTTTTTATGTCTGTAGTTTATGCAGCCAGCGCTTGAGCCTCGACCCACCTTTGAGTAGGCTTGGGCCGCATTGGCGAAGGTGATCTATGGCCCGACTGAAAGCACTCATCCCCCTTTTCTTCATGCTGCTGGCGCTGCCGGCCCAGGCCTGTCGCTGCATCTGGGAAGGCAACTTCACCGACCTCGACCTGGACAGCCACACTATTGTGGTGGGCCAGGTGGTCAGTCACAGTGGCAACTCGCTGGATCTGTCGGTGATGGAGGTTCTGCAAGGCCCGCTGTATCAGGAACAGGTTCGCGTCTGGGGGGCCATTGGCAATTTGTGCCGGGCCGACGTGAAAGAGTTTGAACAGGGCTCCCAATGGCTGATGGTGCTGGACAAAATTGAAGAGATTCCCGAGTGGGGGTTTAACCCCAGCACACCGAACTTCAGCTACGGCCGTGTGGGCGACTATGAATTGAGCCGCTGCGGGGTGTACTGGCTCAAGCACCACAACGGTTATTTAAGCGGCAACGTCGACGACGCCCGCCGCTGGTTTTATCTGGACCGGAAAAAATCGCCGGTCAGTCTGGAGCTCGTCAAAGCTTTTATCGATGGCCGCGCTGACAAGGAACTGCTGGCCAAGGCCGCCGCCGAGCGCGAAGAAAAACAGGAGCTGCAGACCGATACCCGAGTCTTTTTGCAGCAGCAGATCAGAGACCTCTATCTGCGCGAAGAACTGGAGTCACTGAAAGAGGCCGACTAGCTCGTCCAACATCGCCAGTGACAAACCCCAGATCTGTCTTTTTTCGTAGTAGTAACAGGGCAACTCGATTTTAAGACGCCCCCGCTCCCAGAACATCCGTTCGCGATTGCCGTGGTCCGCCAGAAAATTCAGCGGCACCCAGATAACCTCATCCACTTCGTAGTTCGGGCGCGGCTCCGGGAACCGCTTCAGCGCGTAGACAAAGGGGGTAATGACCATGGGTCGTAAACCACTGTGTGGCTGGGTAGTGATATCGGACAGGCGGCCGATACAGTGGCCGACCTTGCTCGGGTCTATCCCAATTTCCTCGCGGGTTTCCCGCTCGGCGGTGGCCTTGCTGTGCTGGTCGTCGGTTTCCATACGCCCGCCGGGGAAAGCCATATGACCGGACCAACGGTCACCTTCCCGCTCCGCCCGCTTGATCATCAGCACTTCCGGCCCGCGTTTGCCGTCGCGCACCAGCATCGCCACCGCCGAGCGTTTTACCCAGCGTCGGTACCAGCGCTTGCGCGGCCGAAAAGGCGACAGGGTTTTCTGCACATGGTGCAGCGAATGGAACACACTATTCGAAGACATTGCGGAACCACTGAAAAATATTGGGCAAGGTACGCACACAGCGCGGCGATTCCTGGGTAGGCCAGCTCCCCCCGATAAAGGGCATCTGCCGGGCACCTTCGCACCAGGCGTGACTGCCGCGCCCGTTTTCCGGATCTATCCAGCGATAGCTGACCCCTTCAATTGGCTGAAAAGGCATCTGCTGGCGGCTGGCCTCCGCCATAAACTGGCGCCAGGCCTTCAGGGCCCCGCTGGAACCGGTCAGGTTGGTCGGCGAATTATCGTCGTTGCCAAGCCACACAGTCGCCGCATAGTCGCCGGCAAAGCCGGAAAACCAGGAATCACGAAAGTCGTTGCTGGTTCCGGTCTTACCGGCCACCCGGTAATCCGCCGGCAGCGTTTTATAAACCGCCCGGCCTGTCCCCTCCCGAACCGTCTCAATCATCGCGTACTGCAATAGGTGAACCGCTTCCTCGTCCACAGATTGACGGGGCTTTTGCGGATAGCGGGCCTGCAATCGCCCCTGACTGTCGGTGACCGCATAAATCGCGCGCAGTGATTGCAATCGACCGCTGGCCGCCAGGGTTTGGTACATGGTGTGGACTTCAATGGGCGATAACTCCGCCGCGCCCAGCAGCAGGGCCGGCACTTCGGGCAGAGGCCTTTGCACTCCGAGTTTTTTGAGCGTGTAAATGACATTAGCCACACCCAGCTCAAGCCCTAGCCGGACCGCTGCAAGGTTATAGGATTTGGACAGCGCCTCGTGCAACATCACCCTGCCGTGCACTTCATCGTCGTAATTACTCGGCGTCCACAGGCTGCCATCCGGGTTTTTGACCGCAATGGGGTTGTCATCGACAAAGGTCGCCAGCGTATAGTTCTGCGGCTGTTGCAGCGCCGTCAGATAGATCGCCGGCTTGATCAGCGAACCGATCGGCCTGAGCGCATCAAGGGCGCGATTAAAGCCGGCAAAGCGCGGCCGACGCCCTCCTACAACCGCCACCACATCAGCGTTATCCACCGAGGTAACCGTCATTGCGCCCTGCAACTCGGACTGCTGGGTCCCGAGCTGCTCCAGAGTGGACGTCAGTGCCCGCTCCGCGTGTCGCTGCACCAGCGGATCAAAAGGCGTAAAAATCCTCAGGCCTTCATTCGCAAGGTCGGCGTTGCGATAATCCCGGCGCAACTGTCGCCGTACCAGGTCCACATAGGCGGGAAAGACCCCTTCTAATGCACTGCTTTTGGCAAGCTGCAGTGACTGCCGCTGAAAAGCGGCTAGCTGATCCGCAGACAACCAGCCCTCTTCGGCCAGCTCCGACAGCACCAGATTCCGGCGCTCTCTGGCACGCGCTTCGCGGCGCCAGGGGTCGTAATAAGAAGGCCCTTTGACCATACCCACCAGCATGGCTATCTGGGGCAGGTTCAACTCTTCCAATGGTTTGTTGTAGTAGTGGCGGGCGGCGAGTGCAAAACCGTGTATGGCGCGAGACCCTTCCTGCCCCAGATACACCTGATTGATGTAGGCCTCGAGAATATCATCCTTGCTGTAGTGAACCTCCAGCAGGATTGCCATCACCATTTCCTGAAACTTGCGCCACAGACTGCGCTCGCGAGTCAGCAGTACGTTCTTCACCAGCTGCTGGGTGATGGTACTGCCCCCCTGCACCGTGCGCCCGGCCTTAAGGTTGGCGAGCATGGCCCGGGCTATCCCTCTCGGGGACACGCCAAAATGCTGATAGAACTGTTTATCCTCTACCTGCAGTAGCACTTCGACCAGCATGCGCGGCGTATCTTCCAGCCTGACCAGCAGTCGGTCTTCGCGAACATTCGGATAAATGCCGCCGATGACAGTGGGCTCAAGCACCACTTCTTCCAGCGCGGTACCGCTCATCGACTCTACACGCCGCACGGTGTCGCCGGCGAAGTGCACCAATACCCGCCCGGCCTGACGCTGCTGGTCGGGAAAGGCAAAATCTCGATAGTGCAGTGCAAAGGTGGATTGCTGCCGGTAAAAGCTGCCCGGGTAGCGCAGCCTGGAGTCGTTCTGATAGCCCAGCAAACCCAGTTCGTATTCCAGATCCTGCGGCCCCAGAGGAACCCCAGGCGCCAGAATCAGCGGCCGCGCGTATACCTTGGCCGGTTGTTGCCAGCGAATATCACTGAATACGGAGCGAACCTGAATATCGCAGTAGACAACAAAGGCTAGACCGACCACACAGAACACAACGAAAAGCTTGAACAGTGTCTGGAAGCGGAAAAAGCGTCTGGGCTGGCGTTTTCGGGTTGAAGTTTTCTTTTTAGGCATCGACGTAGTTTAACAGGCTCTATTGTTCTTCATAGCGAGATGGCGTTGCCAGTCGTCGCGTTTTCCAGAGAAAACAAGCAAACGCTGCCGCGCACCTGACCAACCTTTATTCGCCCACCTTTGCAAAATCGTACTCAAACCGGATAATGCTGCGTCACTTTTCACGAACAGCGGAACCATCATGAGTAAATACCACATCTACGGCCTCGGCGCGGCGCTGGTCGATACCGAAATCGATGTTACTGACGACGATCTGGCCAACATGGGCATCGACAAGGGCCTGATGACGCTGGTTGATCGCAGCCGCCAGGAAGAGATCATGCAAAATCTCGAGGGCCATCTGGTTCATTCCAAGCAGGCCAGTGGCGGATCCGCTTGCAACTCCATCATTGCCGCGAGCTATTTCGGCGCCAGCACCTTCTATTCCTGCAAGGTGGCAGACGACGCACTGGGCGAATTCTACATGAACGATCTGCGAGCAGCAGGTGTCGATGCAGACTATGGCCAGAAAAGTGCTGACGGTGTGACGGGCACCTGCCTGGTAATGATCACCCCCGACGCCGAGCGCAGTATGAACACCTATCTTGGCATCAGTGAAACCCTGTCGACGGCTGAACTGAACGAAAGCGCTCTGGCGGACGCCGAATACCTGTACATGGAAGGCTACCTGGTGACTTCAGCGACTGGCCGTGCCGCCGCCATCCGGGCCCGGGAAGTCGCCGAACAGCATGGCGTCAAAACCGCCTTGAGTTTCTCTGACCCAGGCATGGTCGAGTTTTTCCGCGACGGACTGCAGGAGATGCTGGGCAAGGGCGTTGACATGGTGTTCTGCAATGAAGAGGAAGCGCTGGGCTGGGCCCAGACCCGAAGCCTCGACGACGCCGTTGCGGCACTGAAGCAGATAGCCAGGACCTTCGCCATTACCCTGGGCGCCAAAGGCGCACTGGTTTTCGATGGCAGTGACTTGATTGAGATCGCGCCGCGCTCTGTAAAAGCCGTCGACACCAACGGCGCAGGCGATATGTTTGCCGGCGCATTTCTCTACGCCATCACCAGTGGTAAAAGCTTCGCCGAAGCCGGACGACTGGCGAGCGTATCAGCCGCCGAAGTCGTCAGCCATTACGGGCCGCGCTTGCCGGCAGCCAAGCATGGGGAGCTGTTGGCGAGCCTGTAACCGCCACACACTATTATTGCGAGTAGCACAGCGACACTGCAATCTCCTGAAGCCTTTGCCAAGGGTCAAGAGATTGCTTCTTCGCTGGAGCTCGCAATGACGTGCCCCGCGAAGCGCTTTGGGTGTGCGATGACGGCTACCTTAAGGTAAAGGCAAGCAACTTGGGGTCATTAAACAGGCGCTGCAGCGCGCCGGACAGGGTTTCGTTGATCATTTCCTCGTTGCGGTCACGCCCCGGCACCGTCGCATAGGTTTTCTTGTTCTTCACCTGATAGCGGCCGGTATAGGTATCACCGCTCTGCTTGGCTACCACCCGCAAAATGCTTTCCAGCTCCACTTCAAAACCCACGCTCGAATCAGGATCTCGATAGCTCAATTCGTCGACAAAAATAGTGATGTCGGCACTGGCACCTTTTGCCGCCTGCACCACAAAGCCCATCTCCCGGAACTTGCGCGCAGACGCTTCGCGAATTGCGCCAGCGAGATCATTGGCGGGCGTGATCAGGCTGGTTTCCTTGTACATGCCACCACGCGAACCAATTGCTGGCTGCTCACGCGCATCCACGACTTCCAGCGACAAGGTGCGCCCCTCACCGATATTGCTTTTGCCGGACTCCAGCGCTGGATTGATGGTGACCTGTTGCGGGCTGAGCGCACAGCCGCCCAGCAGAATAGCCATACACACAGTCAGAATAGCTTGTACACGCATAGTTTATCCTTTTGAGAGCAGTTCACGAAGGTCGATAATGGCGGCATTGGCGCGCGATATATAGGACGCCATAACCAGCGAATGGTTCGCCAGCAGGCCAAAGCCACTGCCGTTTAACACCATTGGGCTGAAGATGGACTGCTGGGTCTGTTCCAGCTCACGAATGATCTGGCGCAGACTAACCTGTGCATTTTTGTTGGCCAGTACATCGGCAAAATCGCGTTCGATGGCACGCAGAAAATGTATCAGGGCCCATGCACCGCCACGCGATTCATAAAAAATATCGTCTATCAGCAGCCACGGGGTTTTGATCATCATTTCATCCGGCGCGACTGTCGACTGCCGCGCAGCCACATCGTTGGCCAGATCCGTATTCAGGCGCCGCTGCCCAACACTGGCACTGAGGCGCTGGGACAGGCTACCCAGGCGCGACTCGACACTGGCCAGCCAGTAACGCAGATTGTCAGCACGAGCGTAAAACTGCGCCTGCGGATCATCCACATTGGCCAGGCGGTCGCGGTATTCCTTGAGGTATTTAATCCCATCGCGATATTCAGATTCGGACGCAGGCACGGCCCAGCTGTTGTTGGAGAAGTTAAATCGCGGCTCGGCCTTGGCCAACGCCGCATCTTCGGTCGACTGGGACTGACTGCGGCTGAAACTCTCGCGCAGGGCACGGGTGAGATCGCGCACCTGAATCAATACCCCGTATTCCCAGGCAGGCATATTGTCCAGAAACAGTCCCGGCGGGGTAATATCATTGGTGAGAAAACCACCGGGCTTGTCCAGCAGGGTTTCACTGACAGCAATCAGCATGTTGGTTGTCGCCGTACCTACCACCACCGGGCCGGTACCTGGCTGTTCGACCGCAATTTCTTCCGGCTCGCGACTCCAGTAAATCCCCAAGATGAAGACCAGTAGCAGATACGCACCCAGCGCTACCGCCACCCACTTGAACGAGCCTTTTCCGCCAATCCAGTCTTCGGTGACTTCGCGCAGAACGTGCCAGCGCTCCTTCAACCAGCCAGCTGCCATGCCTGTTCTCCTTTGTCTTTATTAGTCGTGATTAGGATAACGTCTTCACTAATGATGAGCGTGGTGATGATGTTCATTGATAACACTGATCACGGGAAATACCACTTCAGCCACCGCACCGGTCTCGCTGTGAAACGCCAGGCTGACGCTGTCACCCTCGCGCAGCGGCGCGGTCAAACCCATTAACATCAAATGCAGGCCACCGGGTTCAAATACCACCTCCCCGCCTGCAGGAATAGTCAGGGATGCCCGCTGGCGCATTTGCAGCGTACCACCGCGATTCACATGTTCGTGTATTTCCACGCGGCTTGCTGCCGGGCTGATCACACGATTCAGTACCCAGCTGTCCCGGCTACTGTTCCTGACGGTAAAGAAGGCCGCGGTGGTGGTCTGTGTGGGCGGCAGACCGCGGACAAAGCCCTTATTGAACTCAAGCGCAGCCAGCGGTCTAACACAAGCGACCAACAACAGTATCGCTGCTGCGAGATGTTTCAACACAAAAGACTCCTGCAATTTTCCGTAGCGGCTGCGAATACAACTTGTCGTGCAATATCCAGTACAATGAGACCGCCCCTGACGCAGCGGCCAAAACCTCGCAATACTTGGCGAGCCCGGAATTCTAACCATTTTCGACAACGAAATATGCGCTATTTTTTACAGTTTACCCTACTGTGGCTCGGCATGCTGGGTTCAGGGCAGTCACTGGGCGACGCTTTCAGTAGCGCCACTGACGCCGCTCCTTTTTCCCAGCAGCAGACTCAATTTCTCCCGGTAACCGAGGCGTATCAACCGCTGGTCAGCATCAGTAAGGCAGGCGAGCTACAGGTCAACTGGCAGATCACCGAGGCCTACTACCTCTACCAGAAACAATTTGCCGCAAACTGGCTGGCCGCTGGCGCTCAAGGACAATTGACGCTGGATTACGGCACCGCAGAAATCAAAGACGATCCCTACTTTGGGGAAACCCCGGTTTACTATAACTTCGCCAATGCCTCCATCGCAGCGCCAAAGCATCAGGACTTTTTCCTGAAGCTAACCGCCCAGGGCTGTGCTGACGCCGGTTTGTGCTACCCACCCCACGACTGGTTCTTTCGCGTTGATATTCCCTCAGGCTCAGTCGAGGCGATCGATGAAACCGCCTGGCAGGCTGCCACAGGCGACACTGAAACCACAGCCACAGCATCGCCCTCACTCTGGCTGATGCTGATCTTCGCGCTGGCTGGCGGCGCCATACTCAACCTGATGCCCTGCGTTTTCCCCGTGCTCGGCCTCAAGGTATTGAGCTTTGCCCAAAACCCCACCGGCACCGCTGCCCGGCACGGAGCCGTTTACAGCGCCGGTGTCGTCAGCAGTTTTCTCGCCGTTGCAGCCGTTCTGATTGCAGTGAAAAGCGCGGGGGCTGCCGTCGGCTGGGGCTTTCAACTGCAAACCCCCTGGTTTGTCGCCCTGCTGTCCTGTGTGTTTTTTGTTCTTTCGCTGAATTTGCTGGGGCTATTTGAAATCCGCCTGCCCGGCGCGGTGCCAGGGCAGAAGCTCAGCCAACGCAATGATTACACCGGCAGCTTTTTTACCGGCGTGCTGGCCACCATCGTCGCCACCCCGTGCACAGCGCCATTTATGGGTACGGCACTTGGCTTTGCCGCAACCCAGCCAGCGGCTACCGCACTGCTGGTCTTTGCGACCCTCGGCCTCGGAATGGCGCTGCCGGTGTATCTGCTGACACTCTATCCCCAGGCGCTCAAGGCACTGCCGCGCTCGGGCACGTGGATGGAACACCTGAAACAGCTGCTGAGCTTTCCGCTGCTGGCCACGGCCATCTGGCTCTGCTGGGTCATCGGTCGTCAGGTGGGGGCCGATGGCATGGGCGCGACGCTAATCGCCTGGCTCGGGCTGGCACTGAGTATCTGGTGCTGGCGCCTCAACAGCCGGGCATCGCAATTGTTTGCCCTGCTTTTCCTGCTCAGCGCTCTGGCTGCCGTCTTCAGCCCACCCGTGACATCAAGCCAAAGTACTCCGGCAACCAACAGCAAGCAGCTGGGTTACAGCCGTAGCGCCCTTGAGGCGCTGCGTGCCGAAGGCCGTCCGGTACTGGTGGATATCACTGCCGACTGGTGCATCACCTGCAAGGTAAACGAAGCCGTAGCCCTGCACACGCCAGCGGTCGAGCAGGCCTTTGAGCGCTACAACGTTGCCTATATGGTGGCGGACTGGACGCGTTACGATGAACGCATAACGGCTTTGCTCGCTGAGTACGAGCGCAACGGTATTCCCCTTTACCTTCTCTACATTCCGGGCGAAGAACGCGCTCGAATACTGCCGCAGATCCTCACCGAATCGATCATTTTACGCGCACTGGAACCTCTCCAGACCGCCCGCTAGTGTTAACACCGAAAACACTAAATGCGTCGAAATTCACATTAACTTCTTAAAACGCGCTGGAAATGGGTCGCTATTTTGTGAAAAAATAGCGCCAACGCATGGACGAACCTGAAAGTTTCAGGCAGAATCAAAAGAAAATTCGCTAACCCACTGATTTTAAAGACGATGGCATCCATACTCGTACTGCACGGCCCCAACCTCAACCTTTTGGGTACCCGCGAACCCGGCGTTTACGGTTCCACGACGCTGGCCGACATCAATCAGCTGCTGGTCGATGCCGCCACCGATGCCGGCCATCACCTGCAAACCCTGCAAAGCAATGCCGAATACGAATTGATTGAACGCATTCACGATGCCAAGCAGGAAGGCATCAATTTCATCTTATTGAATCCGGCCGCCTTCACCCACACCAGCATTGCCCTGCGCGATGCCCTGCTGGCAACCGGCATACCGTTTATCGAAGTCCACCTCAGCAACGTGCACGCGCGCGAGGACTTTCGCAAACACTCTTATTTTTCAGATATCGCCGTTGGCGTGATCTGCGGGCTGGGGCCTAAGGGCTATCTGGCGGCGCTGGACGCGGCACTGGCACAACTTGATAAATCTTAAAACTACTTTCAGAGAGCCTCCATGGACATACGAAAAGTTAAAAAACTGATCGAACTGCTTGAAGAATCCAACATCGATGAAATCGAGATAAAAGAGGGCGAAGAATCGGTGCGCATCAGCCGCAACGCCGCCGCGCCGATGGCCTACAACCCGGGCTACGCCATGCCCCCTGCCGCTGCGCCCGCCCCAGCTCCGGCACCGGCTGCCGCACCAACCCCCGCCGCCGAGGAAGAGCCCGCCAGAATCAACGGCCACGTCATCAAATCACCCATGGTGGGCACGTATTACAGCGCCCCCTCTCCCGGGTCACCTGCCTTTGTGCAGGTGGGTCAGCACGTCAAGGCCGGCGATGTAGTCTGCATCGTGGAAGCGATGAAAATGATGAACCAGATCGAAGCCGACAAATCCGGCGTCGTAGAGGCCATCCTGGTCGAAAATGCGCAACCGGTTGAGTTTGATCAACCGCTGATCACCATCGTTTAAGGCTCACACCCGCGCAACGACAGGACAAACAACCTCATGTTGAAGAAAGTCATAATTGCCAACCGCGGTGAGATCGCGCTGCGCATTCTCCGCGCCTGCAAGGAAATGGGGATCAAAACCGTTGCCGTGCATTCCCAGGCCGACAAAGACCTGATGCACGTGCGACTCGCCGACGAATCCGTCTGCATCGGCCCTGCTCCATCAACCCAAAGCTACCTGAACGGCCCCGCCATTATCTCCGCCGCCGAAGTCACCGATGCAGTTGCCATCCACCCGGGCTACGGCTTCCTTTCGGAAAATGCCGATTTTGCCGAACAGGTGGAGAACAGCGGCTTTATCTTTATCGGCCCGAAAGCTGACGTTATTCGCTTGATGGGCGACAAGGTATCCGCCATCAAGGCAATGAAGGAAGCCGGGGTGCCGACCGTACCCGGATCCGATGGCCCGCTAACCGATGACAGCGAGCGTACGCTGGCCGTCGCCCGCAAAATCGGCTACCCGGTGATTATCAAAGCTGCCGCCGGTGGCGGCGGTCGAGGCATGCGTGTGGTGCACAGTGAAGCCGCCCTGCTCAACGCGGTTTTTGTCACTCAATCAGAAGCAAAAGCTGCCTTCGGCGATGGCACTGTGTATCTGGAAAAGTTTCTGGAAAAACCGCGCCACGTGGAGATTCAGGTGCTCGCCGACGGTCAGGGCAACGCCATCCACTTGAATGGTCGCGACTGCTCCCTGCAACGCCGCCATCAAAAAGTGCTGGAAGAGGCCCCGCCGCCCTGCATCGATCAGCAGGCATTGGAGCAAACGGCAAACGCCTGTGTCGAGGCCTGCATCAAGATTGGTTACCGCGGCGCGGGAACCTTTGAGTTCCTGTACGAAGACGGACAGTTCTTTTTCATTGAAATGAACACCCGCATTCAGGTGGAACACCCGGTTACCGAAATGATTACCGGCGTTGACCTGATCAAGTGGCAGCTGCGCATTGCCGCTGGTGAAAAGCTAAGCCTCAAGCAGGAAGATATCATCGTGCGCGGTCACGCCTTTGAAGCGCGTATCAATGCCGAAGACCCGAAAACCTTTATGCCCTGCCCCGGCAAGATAAAGCACTACCACGCCCCCGGTGGTTTAGGCGTGCGCGTGGACTCGCACCTCTACAGCGGCTATACCGTGCCGCCTTACTACGACTCCATGATCGGCAAGGTTATTACCCACGGGGAAACCCGGGAAATCGCCCTGAGTCGCATGCAGCACGCGTTAGAGGAGCTGGTGGTTGACGGCATTCGTACTAACATCGATCTGCACAAGGATCTGGTGCGCGATGGCGAATTCCGCAAAGGCGGCGTCACGATCCACTACCTCGAGAAAAAGCTGAAAGACTAAGCACTTCAGTGATGCTCAATCCACGGCCGGGCTCAGAGAGTCCGGCCGTTTCTTTTGCTACAATCCCCGCTTTTCCTCAGGAGTCCCGCCATGCCCTGGCTGCAGCTCAAGCTCGATGCTGATCGCGAAAATGCCGAACCTCTCGAAGACGCCTTACTGGAACTGGGCGCCGCCGCGGTAACGCTTGAGGACAACGCCGATCAGCCCCTGTATGAGCCCGGCCTGAATGAGCGACCGGTATGGAACCTAACCCGTGTCACGGGGCTGTTTGACGCCGCTGCCGATATGGACGCTGTGGTCGAGGCACTCACCCGCAGCTACCCGGCTCCCCTGCCGCCTCACCGCATAGAAATCCTCGAAGACAAGGATTGGGAGCGCGAATGGATGAGCCACTTCCAACCGATCCAGTGCGGTGAACGCCTGTGGATCTGCCCAAGCTGGCGCGAGCCCGTTGATCCGGAAGCGGTTAACCTGCTGCTGGACCCGGGCCTTGCCTTCGGCACCGGCACCCACCCCACCACGTTTCTCTGCCTGCAGTGGCTCGACAGCCAAGCGCTTCAGGATTATCACGTGGTCGATTACGGCTGCGGTTCGGGCATTCTCGGCATCGCCGCTCTGCTGCTGGGCGCCAGCCAGGTCACAGCCATCGACAACGACCCCCAAGCGCTGATTGCCACTCGCGACAATCTCTCACGCAATAAACTCGACGAACAGCGCCTGCATTGCCATTTGCCCGATAAGGCCGATCGCACCGGCAAGGCTGACGTTGTCGTGGCCAACATACTGGCTGGCCCGCTAATGGAGCTTGCACCGCGACTGGCGGCCTATCTCGAGCCCGGTGGTCGCATTGCCCTGTCCGGCATACTGCTTGAGCAGGCCGAAACCCTGCGCAAACACTACAGTGAATGGTTTAACGACCTGATAATCACCAGCAAGGACGACTGGTGCTGCATCGCGGGGGTTCGCAATGAGCGGTTTCAGTAAAAAACCTGACCTGTTTATCTGACACGAACAGCAAGTTCCTCTTACACTGCGTTTCGCTTAAAATGCTGAAAAATTAAACACTTCAGGAG
>JBFHCW010000007.1:0-26628 GCA_041585035.1 Litorivivens sp. | reverse complement strand
CGATCGACGAAAGCCTGCGCCGGGTCACCGAAGCCGTGCTGGAAGTGGGCGGGGATTGCCTGATTACCGCCGATCACGGCAACTGCGAGCAGATGCTGGACTACAAGGCCAAACAGCCCCACACCCAGCACACCACCGAGCGGGTGCCGTTTATCTATGTCGGCCCGCGCCAGCTGTCCCTGAAGCCCGGTCGCCTGCCGGACGTGGCCCCCACCATGCTGGCACTGATGGGACTGGAGCAGCCACCCGAGATGACCGGCCACTCCCTCGTCGAAGAAGCCTGATCCGGTGCTGGCGCGACGCCTCGCTCTTGCGCTGCTGATTGCCCTTGGCGGGCAGTCTGCGGCGCTCGCCGACGCCGACAAGCGCGAACAGCTCAAGAACCTGAAGAACCGCATCACCGCGGTCCAACGCGAACTCAATAGCCAGCGCGAGAAACGCAGCAGCGAGCAAAAGGCGCTGCGCACCATCGAAACAAAACTGGGAGAACTGCAGCGCCAGCTGCGCAACACCCAGCGTGAGCTCGACCAACAGAAACAGAAACTGGACGATCTGGCCGCCCGTAAACGAAGCCTCCATCGCCAGCGCGAACAACAGGAGCAATTGATTGAGCAGCAGATACTGGCCGCCTACCAGCTTGGTCAGGAAAAAAAGCTGAAAATGCTGCTGAATCAGGAATCCCCGGACACACTCAGCCGGGCGCTGGTGTACTACGACTATTTCAACAAGGCTCGAGCTGAAGAAATCGAGTCCTATCGCAGCACCCTCCAAGAGATCAGCACCCTTGAGCCTGCGATCCAGCGGGAAACCAAAGCTCTGGAAAACAGCCGCGCACAACTGGCCGCCCAGCGCAACGCTCTGGCGGACAAGCAGCGCGAACGGGCCGCGACGGTCGCCGCACTCGACGCACAGATCAGCAGCCGTGACCAGAAACTGCACGCCATGCGCGCCGAGCAGGACGACCTGCTGAAACTGCTGCAGGCTATAGAGGAAGAAGTCACCAACATCAGCCTGCCGGAGAGTTACAACCCCTTTCACACCCGGCGCGGCAAAATGGCTTGGCCGGCCAGTGGAAAACAGCTGCACCGTTTCGGTAGCAGCCGCGACGGTTCCAGCCTGAACTGGAATGGCGTCGTCATCGCCTCCGCCAAAGGCAGCCCGGTCAAAGCCATTCACCACGGCCGGGTGGTCTTTTCCGACTGGCTGCGCGGCGCCGGCCTGCTGATCATTGTCGATCACGGCGGCGGCTATATGAGCCTCTATGGCCATAATGAATCGCTGCTGTTCGATACCGGCGATTGGGTCAAGGCCGGCGACACTATTGCCACCGTAGGCAATAGCGGCGGGCGCAGCGAAGCTGCCCTATATTTTGAAATTCGCAAGAACGGTCGCCCGACCAACCCTTCGGCCTGGTGCCGCGGCTAGGCCCCACTGACCTGTCAGCCCCTAGGGTCTACCCCGACATCTATGTACAATGCCTGCAAAGCTATAGAGTAATTTGAGCCGATGAAGCGACTGATTTCGACTGTCCTTACCGCCTGTTTTCTGTCCACTGCCCTTTACGCCAACGACAGCACCGATGAACAGGGCGAACTGCCACTGGAAGACCTGCGCCTGTTTGCCGATGTCTTCAACCAGGTGCGCAGCGCGTATGTGGATGAAGTGGATGATCGCGAGCTGCTCGAAGACGCCATTCGCGGCCTACTCACCGGGCTCGACCCGCACTCGGCTTTTCTGGACGCCAGCTCCTACGATCATTTGCAGACCAACACCACCGGCGAGTTTGGTGGCCTGGGTCTGGAAGTGGGTATGGAGAACGGCTTTGTCAAAGTGATTGCTCCCATCGACGACAGCCCGGCTAAAAAGGCCGATATTCGCAGCGGCGACCTGATTATCGAACTGGATGACAAGCCGGTAAAAGGCATGAGCCTGCAGGAAGCGGTGGAAGCCATGCGCGGCCCCAAGGGCACCAAGATTGTCCTGACCATTGTCCGCGAGGGCATCAACGCCCCCTTTGACATCACCCTCACCCGCGACATTATCACCGTGGCCAGCGTGCGCTCGAAGACCCTCGAACCGGGTTTTGGCTATATCCGTGTTGCCCAGTTCCAGACCAAAACCGCCAACGACTTCCGCCGCGAACTGGACAAGCTCAAGCGCAGCAATCAACCCCTTAAAGGCCTGGTACTGGACTTGCGCAACAACCCCGGCGGCCTGCTGCAATCGTCAATAGAGCTGGTAGACATCTTTCTCGACGAAGGAAAGATTGTGTACACCGAAGGCCGCATCCCCAGCTCCAAAACCATTTTTGAAGCCAGCGCCACCGAGCCCGCCGATGAAACGCCGCTGGTTGTGCTGATCAATGGCGGCTCTGCCTCTGCCTCGGAAATCGTCGCCGGCGCCCTGCAGGATCACAAACGCGCGCTGATTGTCGGCACCCAGAGTTTCGGCAAAGGTTCGGTGCAGACCGTGCTGCCGCTGAGTCGCGACCGGGCGATCAAAATCACCACCGCCCGCTACTTCACCCCCAGCGGACGCTCCATCCAGGCCCAGGGCATCACCCCTGACATTGTCTTGGAGCGGGCACGCATTCAGACGCTCGAGAAAAATGGCGAAGTGACCGAAGCAGACCTGCACGGCCACCTGACCCGCGATGACGGCAAGGAGAGTACCAGCAGCAGCCGCAAGAAAAACGGTAACGGCAACTCGCTGGCGGAAGACGACAACCAGCTGTTTGAGGCGCTGAATCTGTTGAAAGGGATTTATCTGATGGGGGAGAGGGTCAGGCCCAAGGCATCGTTTTTGGGCAGCGCGGAATAATTTGTTATTTAGGCACCGTCATCGCGAGGAGCGCAGCGACGCGGCGACCTCTCGCCTTCACTGCCACGACCGGGAGCTTGCTTCGCTGTGCTCGCAATGACGAAAGATTTTGCCCTCGCACTGCCGGGACGCCGAAATAATCAGAAGCGCCCTAAGCGCCATACCCCTCCGGATTCCCACTCTGCCAGCGCCAGGTATCTTCCATCATTTTTTCCAGTGGCGTATCCGCCGACCAGCCCAGCTCACGCCGGGCCTTGTCGGCATCGGCCCACACGGCGGCAAGATCCCCTTCCCGACGCGGCGCGTAGCGGTGCGGAACGGCCTGCCCTGTCACGCGCTGAAAAGTCTCCACCATTTCCTTCACGGAATAGCCGCGACCGGTGCCGAGGTTAAACACGTGGTAACCCGGTTTTGCCAGTGCACCCAAGGCCTTCACGTGGCCGTCCGCCAGATCCCCCACATGCAGGTAATCGCGAATACAGGTGCCGTCCGGGGTATCGTAGTCATCGCCAAAAATCGCCAGTTCCGGCAGCTGTCCCACCGCCACCTTACTGATAAAGGGCATCAGATTGTTCGGAATGCCCTGCGGGTCTTCGCCGATCAAGCCGGAAACGTGGGCACCGATGGGGTTGAAATAACGCAACGCCGCCACCGACCACTCGCCGTCGGCTAGGCATTGATCTTCAAGCACCCGCTCGATCATCGCCTTTGAAGCGCCGTACGGGTTGGTCGCCCGACCCAGCGACATGTCCTCCCGATAGGGCACGGCCGCCTCGGAGCCGTAAACGGTGGCTGAAGAACTGAAAATCAGGTTTTTAACACCCACCGCCTGCATCGCGGCGCACAGCACCAGGGTACCGTTCACGTTATTGTCGTAGTACTTCAGCGGTAGCTCAACGCTCTCACCGACCGCCTTGAGACCGGCAAAATGAATCACCGCCTGAGCATCGGCGTGCTTGAGCGCTCTTTCCAGCAGGGCCTGATCGCGAATATCGCCCTCGATAAAATCCGGCGCCTGACCGCTGATAGTCGCGATGCGTTCCAGCACGACCCGGTGGCTGTTGCTGAGATTGTCGACAATGGTCACCTCACAGCCTGCGTTTAGCAGTTCGACCACCGTGTGACTGCCGATATAGCCGGCACCGCCGGTTACCAGAATGCGCTTCATACCTGCTCCAAATTCGCGAAAGGCCGCTATTGTTCAGCAATCGCTGCGTGCAGGCAACTGCCGGCGTTTCCGGTATAATGCCGCCCTTTTCACCTTGGCGGCGACTCTCCCGATGGCACACGCTCTGGCACTGCGCATGATCAGTTTCTTTTTTGCCCTGTTTCTGCTGGCAGGCTGCGGACAGAAAGGCCCGCTGCGTCTGCCCGACGAACCCGCTGCCAACTCCGCCGAGAACACCCAGGAGCAGGCCCGATGAGCGCTGACTTTGACTACCGGAACGGCGAACTGTTTGCCGAGAATGTGGCGCTGAGTGCCATCGCCGAGCACTATGGCAGCCCCACCTACGTTTACTCGCGCCGACATATCGAAAACGCCTACTGCAATTACACCGAGGCACTGGACGGCATTCCCCACCAGGTGTGCTATGCGGTCAAGGCCAATTCCAACATTGGTGTACTGAATGTGCTGGCGCGACTGGGCGCAGGCTTTGATATTGTCTCTGCCGGTGAGCTGGCACGGGTACTGGCCGCTGGCGGCGACGCCAGCCGGGTGGTGTTTTCCGGCGTCGGCAAAACCGCCGAGGAAATGACCGAGGCTCTCAAGGCCGGTATCGGCTGCTTTAATGTGGAGTCCGCCTCCGAGCTGGAGCGCCTGGATCGCGTCGCGCGCGAGCTCAACATGCAGGCCCCGGTGTCCATTCGGGTCAACCCGGATGTAGACGCCCAGACCCACCCCTATATTTCCACCGGTCTGCGCGACAACAAATTCGGCATCGACATCAAAGAGGCGCCGCAGGTCTACACTCGCGCCCGCGATCTGGAGCACATCAACGTGATTGGTGTGGATTGCCATATCGGCTCCCAGCTCACCGATGTCAGCCCCTTCCTCGATGCACTCGACCGGGTATTGCTGCTGATCGACGAACTGGCCGAGCTGGGCATCACCATCAGCCATCTCGACCTGGGCGGCGGCCTCGGCGTGAAATACCGCGACGAAACCCCGCCGACGCCCGCGGCCTATATCGGCGCGGTGCGTGAACGCCTGGGCGATCGCACGCTGAAACTGCTGTTTGAACCGGGCCGCTCACTGGTCGCCAACGCCGGCGTGCTGCTGACCAAGGTGGAATACCTCAAGCACAACGAGCACAAAAACTTCGCCATTGTCGACGCCGCCATGAATGACATGCTGCGCCCCTCACTCTACAGCGCGTGGATGGATCTACTGCCGGTGAAACCCCGAAACAGCCAGACCAAGCCCTACGACGTGGTCGGTCCGGTCTGCGAAACCGGCGATTTCCTCGCCAAGGATCGCGAACTGGCGCTGGCCGAAGGGGATCTGCTGGCACTGGCTTCGGCCGGCGCCTATGGATTTACCATGAGTTCCAATTACAATAGCCGTGGACGCGCCGCAGAGGTCATGGTCGATGACGACCAGATTCATCTGATCCGGGCGCGGGAATCACTCGCCGACCTGATGCTGGGTGAACAGCTGCTCCCTTGAGATACTCTCTCTGACGGCAGTACCGGCATCACCCCTTTGACGCGCCAACGGCGAGGCGCACAGGTGCCGGATATGCTGCTCAGATTTACCAAAATGCATGGGCTCGGGAACGACTTTGTCGTCGTCGACCTGATCACCCAGCGCTTCACCCTCAAGCCTCACCACGTTCGCAAAATCGCCGATCGCCATTTTGGGGTCGGTTGCGATCAACTGCTGGTGGTTGAGCCGCCGCAGCGCCCGGACGTGGATTTTCGCTATCGGATCTTCAACGCCGAAGGCAGCGAAGTGGAGCAGTGCGGCAACGGCGCCCGCTGTTTTGCCCGCTTTGTGCGCGACAAAAAGCTTACCGGCAACAACCCCATCCGGGTCGAAACCTGCAACGGTGTCATCAGTCTCGAAATTGACGAGCACAAGCAGGTAAAAGTGGATATGGGGGCACCCGTTCTGGAGCCCGCCGACATTCCCTTCAATGCCGATCAGCGCGCTACCACCTACGCGCTTGAGGCCGACGGCCAGACCTATACCGTCAGCGCCATCTCGATGGGCAATCCCCACGTGGTGCTGCAGATGGAGGATACCGATAGCGCGCCAGTGGAAACCCTCGGCCCGATACTGGAGTCTCACCCGCGCTTTCCGAAAAGGGTGAATGTCGGTTTTATGCAGGTGTTGGACCGCCAGCGTTTTCGCCTGCGTGTCTTTGAGCGTGGGGTGGGCGAAACCCTCGCCTGTGGCAGCGGCGCCTGCGCGGCCATGGTCGCCGGTATCCAGCGCGGCTTGCTCGACAACAATGCCACCGCCGAGCTGAAGGGAGGCGAACTGAAGCTGAGCTGGCAGGGGGAGGGGCATCCCGTTATCATGACCGGGCCAGCCACCACCGTCTTTGAAGGTCAGGTGCGCATATAATCTATAACATCCAGGGGACAGGTACTCGCGACGTGGATACATCGACTGACAAGAAGAAAGACAGCCTGAATGAAGACGATGTCGCACGCTACCTGCGCAATCACCCCGGTTTTTTTCTGAAACACGAAGACCTGCTGGCCGAACTGAAGCTTTCACAAGACAGCGGCAAAGCGGTGTCGCTGACCGAACGTCAGGTGGGCCTGCTGCGCGAGCGCAATATGGAAATGCGCACCCGGCTGAGCAACCTGCTGGAAAATGCCCAGCGCAACGACGTACTGTTTGAAAAGACCAAAGCCCTGATTCTGGCGCTGGTGGATGCGCGCCGCGCCGACGAACTCTCCAACGCCTTCTGCCAGCACCTTACCGAGAACTTTCAGATCGACGCCGCCAGCCTGATCGTGTTTGGCAACCCGGTGATTAGTAACTCGAGGCTTAGGGTCACCACCGAATCGGAAGTCAGCAATCACATCGGCAGCATCCTGAAGAACAACAAAGCCATTTGCGGCAATCTGCGCGATACAGAAATCCAGTTTCTGTTCGGGGGACGCAACGCCGACAAAGTGGGCTCCGCGGCCGTTGTCCCCCTGCACCGGGACCGACCGCTGGGCGTCATCGCCATTGGCAGTCGCGACCCGCAGCACTTCCAGAGCAGCATGGACACCCTGTTTCTGGGTTACATCGCCGAAGTCATCAACCGCTGCCTGCCGCGGCTGTTAAAAGCGTGATATGCCACTAGAAACGAGTGTTAGCGAGTTTCTGGACTACCTGCAATCTGCCCGCCGTTTGAGCCAGCACACCCTTAGCGGCTACCGCCGCGACCTGGAACAGTTTCTGGGCTTTTGTGACAGCCAGGGCTTCACCCGTCCCGGCGACATCGACATGGCGGCCATCCGTCACTTTATCAGCCAGCGCCGCGCCGGCGGCACCGGCGGCCGCAGCCTGCAGCGCCAGCTGTCCGCCCTGCGCACCTACTTCAACTATCAGGTACGCATCGGCGCCTGCGAAAACAACCCCGCGGCTGGCATTCAGGCCCCCAAGTCACCCAAACGTCTGCCCAAAGCGCTCAGCCCGGAAGACATGGGGCAGATGCTCGCCAGCCCGGAAGACAGCTGGCTGGGGTTGCGCGACCAGGCGATCGCCGAATTGTTTTACTCGTCCGGCCTGCGACTTACCGAGCTCGCCACCCTCAATACCGACGACATTCGTTTTCAGGAAGCCCTGATCACCGTCACCGGTAAGGGCAGCAAGACCCGCACCGTCCCCGTTGGCAGCATGGCACTGAAAGCCCTTCGGCAATGGTTGAAAGTACGCCACCTGCACTGCCCTGACAGCGGCGAAACCGCGCTGTTTCTCAGTCAGCGCGGCCAGCGCCTGAGCACCCGCAGTATTCAGTCGCGGCTCAAGCTGCTCGGTCAAAAACAGGGGCTCTACCAACCGGTACATCCGCATATGCTGCGCCATTCCTTTGCCAGCCACCTGCTGGAATCCAGCAGCGATCTGCGCGCAGTGCAGGAGTTGCTCGGCCACGCCAACCTCTCCACCACCCAGGTTTATACCCACTTGGATTTTCAACACCTGTCCAAGGTGTACGACAAATCGCACCCCCGGGCCACCCGGCGCAAAAAAGAATCGACATGAGCCTCAAACTGATTACTTTCGACCTGGACGACACCCTCTGGCCAGTGGACGATGTCATTGCCCGCGCCGAAGTGGTGTACCACAATTTCCTGCGGCAACAGGAACCGGCACTGTTTACCAAACTGGGCAGTGAAGACCT
Source organism: Litorivivens sp. (assembly GCA_041585035.1). Classification (GTDB taxonomy): domain Bacteria; phylum Pseudomonadota; class Gammaproteobacteria; order Pseudomonadales; family Spongiibacteraceae; genus Litorivivens. Next base: position 18,460 of record JBFHCW010000007.1, on the reverse strand, counting down.
CAGGGCTTACCGGCTGGAACACCTCAAGCGCCATCCGGAGCTGCAGCACGACATCAGCCGCTGGCGCCGCGACAGCCTGCGCTGTCAATTACAGGACGAAGGCCTTAGCGAAGCACAGGCGCAAACACTATCGGAGCAGGCTTTCGAGGTCTTTCTGAGTGCTCGTCAGAATGTCGACCTGTTCCCCCACGCCGAACAGACCCTCGCTCAATTAGCAGAGCGCTATCAGCTGATCGCGGTTACCAACGGCAATGCCGACGTGACTCGAATGCCAATCGGTCGCTATTTCTCGGCAGCGTATCGGGCTGAAGATTTGAAAATCAGCAAGCCCGCTCCGGAGATTTTCGAAGCGGCGCTGAAGAAAGGCGGTGTGAGCGCCGAACAGGCGCTGCATATGGGAGACGATCCGTTCTACGATATTGAACCGGCCATGACACTGGGCATGCTGACACTGCAGGCCTGTATTACCGGAAAACATTCGGCAACCGGGCCGGCCTTTTCAGACTGGCGTACGGTGCCGGAACTGATCCAGCATCTGGATCAGCAAAACCGCTAACTACGACAGCTAAAAAAGATCGTTATCGCCGACTTTTTCCGCGTAGTTCTCGGCGTGAGCCGTTGTATCCAGGTGCTGTATCTGACCGCCCTGAGATAAAAACGCCTCAACATCAGCGGCCAGCTGACGACGAATGCGCTCACGCGCCGTGAGGGTATGATTGTCGTCAGTGCTATCCCACGGCTCTTCAACACTGTCAGTAAAGTCGTCGTCAAACGACCGGTCTCTTCGGCTACCACCCATGATGCAAACCTCTCCTATTGCCCACACCACCATATGAAGCTTTTCCGCGCAAATTGCCTTTTCACGCCGAAAAACACAATAGGGAAATAGCACGCTGGCTAGTATTTTTTGTTCTATTCGAAGAGGTGCTTATACCAAGGTAAAAACAGGGTAACGCAGGAGAGAACAATGCGGCCCGTCAGAACAGACGGGCCGAGGGGAAAGACTAGATAGCTTCTTCGCCGGTTTCACCGGTTCGAATGCGAATGACCTGCTCCAGCGCACTGACAAAAATCTTGCCGTCGCCAATTTTTCCGGTGTTGGCGGATTTTGCGATCGCCTCGATAACCCGCTCAACTTCGCCGTCAGAAACTGCGATTTCAAGTTTTACTTTCGGCAGAAAATCTACCACGTACTCGGCACCGCGATAGAGCTCGGTATGCCCCTTCTGTCGGCCAAAGCCTTTCACTTCTGTGGCTGTGATGCCCTGCACACCCACCTCTGACAGAGCCGCGCGCACATCGTCGAGTTTAAAAGGCTTGATTACCGCCGTTACCAGTTTCATTCAGTTTCCCCCTTAACAGGAAATCGTTAATTAGAGCACGTTAGCCCAGCCCCCAGACAGTTGCAACTGTCTGACGACGCCCGCTCAGTCGCGGGATACCCGCAATGACTGCAACCCTCGATTCAGGGTTGCCAAATGTTCACGCACCGATGGTCCCTTGGCCCGCGACACACCCACCGCCAGAATATCGATCACCGCCATATGGGCAATGCGAGAGGGCAGCGGCGTATAGTTTTCATTGTCTTCTTCCACATCGATGGAAATAGTCACATCACAGGCATCCGCCACCGGCGTGACACTCGGCGCCAAGCCAATCACCGTGGCACCGGTTTCCCGCACCAGATGAATGGCATCAATCAGCGCCTGCGTCCGCCCGGATTGAGAAATGGCCACCACCACATCCCCATGCCGCAGCGACATGGCAGACATGGCCTGCAGGTGCGGGTCGGAATAGGCGCTGGACGAAATCTGCAGGCGGAAGAATTTGTGCTGGGCATCGGTAGCAACCGCGCTCGATGCGCCAAAGCCGTAAAACTCCACCCGGTTGGCGGAACACAGCGCATCTACCGCCTGCTCAATGGCCTTCACATCGATGTTGTCTCGCACCCGCTTGAGCGTTTCCATGGTCGCGTCGAAGACCTTAAAGGTATAGTCGAAGGCTGAGTCCTGCTCGGTGAAACGGTAGTGCTGATAACGAGGGCTGTGGGCCACGTGCTGGGCCAGCGCCAGCTTGAAGGACTGAAAGCCATCGCAGCCAATGGCTCGACAGAAGCGCACCACTGTCGGTTCGCTGACCTTGGACTCCTGCGCCAGGTCCACAATCCGCATATGAATCACATCCTCGGCCCGGGCGAGCACAAAGTCCGCCACCTTGCGCTCGGATTTGCGCAGTTCGTGGCGGCCATTTTCGATGGCGCGAATGATATTGCGGGGCTTCATGCGAGGCGGCTCCTTTTCAGGCAGATTGTAGCCTATTCGTATTGAGACGTCCGAGCGCGCCCTGCCAATTCACGCTAGAATGCAGCCCCATGGACGTATCGCATATTCTCAATCATCTCAACGACGCCCAGCGCGAGGCTGTTGCCGCGCCGCCGGGCAATTCTCTGGTGTTGGCCGGCGCCGGCAGCGGTAAAACGCGGGTACTGGTACACCGTATCGCCTGGCTGATTCAGGCCGAAGGCTACTCACCGCACAGCATTCTGGCCGTCACCTTTACCAACAAGGCGGCGCGGGAAATGCGGGGCCGTATCGAAGAACTGCTCGGCTACAGTCACGCCGGCATGTGGGTAGGCACCTTCCACGGGCTCGCTCACCGCTTGCTTAAAGCCCACGCCAAGGATGCCGGACTGCCGGACAACTTCCAGATTCTGGACAGCGATGATCAGCTGCGCCTGCTCAAACGCATCCACCGGGAGCTGGAGCTGGACGAAAGTCGCTGGCCACCGCGCCAGTCGCAGTGGTTTATCAACGGCCAGAAAGACGAAGGTAAGCGCTCGAAACACATTGAAGACTTCGGCCACGACCTGTTTGTCACCACCATGTTGCGGGTATACCGCCGCTATGAGGAAATCTGCCAGCAGCAAGGCGTCGTCGATTTCGCCGAGCTGCTGCTGCGCGCCCACGAAATCTGGCTCAATCATCCGGCGCTGCTGGGCCACTACCAGAGCCGTTTCCGCCATATTCTGGTGGACGAGTTTCAGGATACCAACACGATTCAGTACGCCTGGTTACGTGTGCTGGCCGGCAAGCAGGTGCCTATCACCGCGGTTGGCGATGACGACCAGAGTATTTACGGCTGGCGCGGCGCGCGTATCGAGAACATCCAGCAGTTCTCCAAAGATTTTACCGACGTCGACACCATCCGACTGGAACAGAACTACCGCTCAACCCAGACCATTCTGAAAGCCGCCAATGCCGTGATCGCCAACAACCGCGACCGCCTCGGCAAGGAACTCTGGAGTCAGGGCGAGGAAGGTGACCCCATTCAGGTCTACGCCGGCTTTAACGAGCAGGATGAGGCGCGCTTTATTACCGAGCGCATCGACAGCCTGACCAGTGGTGGCGATTTTGCCCGCAGTGACACCGCCATTCTCTACCGCAGCAACGCCCAATCGCGGGTGCTGGAAGAAAACCTGATCCGCGCCGGGTTGCCTTACCGCATCTACGGCGGCCAGCGCTTTTACGACCGGCTGGAGATCCGCAATGCCCTGGCCTACCTGCGCCTCAGCATGCACCGGGATGACGACGCCGCACTGGAACGCGTTATCAATACGCCAACGCGTGGCATTGGCGCGCGCACGGTCGAGCAATTGCGGCTGATCGCCCGCGAACAGGGCTGCTCGCTCTGGGCCGCCGCCCAGTTCTGCTTGCGTGATAAGGTACTGCCGGCAAGAGCCAGCGGCGCGCTGCAGGGCTTTGTCGACCTGATCAGCAATATCGAGCAGAGCATTGCCGAGCTGCCGCTGGATGAGCAGGTGGATCACGCCATCGAAGCCTCTGGCCTGATTGAATTCCACAAAAAGGAAAAGGGCGAAAAAGGTCAGGCGCGGGTAGAGAACCTGCAGGAACTGGTCAGCGCCGCGCGTGGTTTTGAAACCGACGATGAAGATGTGCCACTGCTGCGCGCCTTTCTCGATCAGGCCGCGCTGGATGCCGGCGAACAGCAGGCCGATGAATACGAAGACAGCGTGCAGATGATGACCCTGCACTCAGCCAAGGGCCTTGAGTTCCCGGTGGTGTTTATTGCCGGCATGGAACAGAATCTCTTTCCCCACCGCATGTCGCTGGAAGAGCAAAGCCTCGAAGAAGAACGCCGTCTGTGCTACGTCGGCATTACCCGCGCGGAGCAACAGCTCTACCTCACTTACGCCGAAACCCGTCGCCTGCACGGTCAGGACAATTACAACTCGCCGTCCTGTTTTCTGGCAGAGATCCCGCGCGACCTGATGAGCGAAGTGCGCGGTAACACCCAGATCTCCCGACCGGTCAGCTTTGGCAACACCAGCATGCACAGCACCGACGAGGACAGCGGCCTGTCGCTGGGCCAGCGCGTGTTGCACAGCATTTTTGGTGAAGGCACCATCCTCAACTTTGAGGGTCAGGGCGCCAGCACCCGGGTACAGGTAAATTTTGAAACCGAGGGCAGCAAATGGCTGGTGCTGCAGTATGCCAAACTGGAAGTCCTTTGATGTGACACCGCATTCTTACGCGTCATAACAGCAAGCGAGAGACCATGAGCTCCAATAATAAACAGACCGCTACCATACTCGTCCTTGTCATCGCCCTGGTCAGCCTGTTCTGGCTCTACGTCGGCGAACAGGCGGAAGATTTCAGCAGCGACACACTGACCGCCACCGGAGACCAGAAGGTCTATCACTGGAAGCTGGTGACCAGCTGGCCTAAAAACTATCCCGGCCTAGGCACCGCCCCCGAAAATTTCGCGAAGGCGGTGAAGGAAATGAGCGGCGGTCGCCTTCTGATCAAAGTCTACGGCGGTGGCGAGCTGGTGCCGCCACTGGGCGTGTTTGATGCGGTATCGCTGGGCAATGTGGAGATGGGGCACAGCGCCGCCTATTACTGGAAAGGCAAAATGCCCGCAGCGCCGTTTTTCACCTCCGTTCCCTTCGGCATGACCGCGCAGGAAATGAACGGCTGGCTGCACTATGGCGGCGGCCTGGAACTGTGGCGTGAAGTGTACGCCCCCTTCAACGTGATTCCCCTGGCCGGTGGCAACACCGGCGTGCAGATGGCGGGCTGGTTTAACAAGGAGATCAATTCGGTCGACGACATCAAGGGCCTGAAGATGCGCATCCCCGGTGTGGGCGGCGAAGTCTTCACCCGCGCCGGTGGCACCGCTGTCACCCTGCCCGGCGGCGAACTCTATACCTCACTGCAAACCGGCGTGATCGACGCCACCGAATGGGTCGCGCCTTACAACGATATGGCGCTGGGCCTGCACGAAGTAGCGCGCTATTACTATTATCCCGGCTGGCACGAGCCCGGCCCGACGCTGGAAATTACCGTCAACAGAAAAGCCTTTGAGGCACTGCCGAAAGATCTGCAGCGCATTGTTGAGGTGGCGGCACGCTACGCCAACCAGGACATGCTGGACGAGTACACGGCCCGCAACAACGCAGCGCTGAACCAGTTGTTGGACAACCACAACATCCAGGTGAAAAAACTGCCGGATGAAGTGCTGCGCCATCTGCGCAAGGCGGCCTACGACTACTACGCAGAGGTAACGGAAAGCGATCCGACGGCCAAAAAAGTGTACCAGAGCTGGAAAAAATTCCTCGATGGCGCCAGCAACTACCACCGCATTTCCGAGCAGGCGTATATTAATACCCGCAATCTGGAAGAGTAACCAAAGGGAACCTTATGATCCGTCACTTTGTTTTATTGAAATGGAATCAGGTGCTCAGCGCAGAACAGCTGGCCACCTTCAATGCCGCCTACGCCGCACTGCCCAAGCAAATCCCCACCATTCGCAATATCGCTCACGGCCCGGACAAGCAATTTTATCCCGGCAATTACGATTATGTACTGATGCTGGATTTCGACAACAAGGCGGATCTTGATGAGTATGTCGCCAGCCCGGCGCACGCCGAGCTGCTGGAGAAAATTGTTGGGCCGTTTCTGGAAGGCTGGGCCATCGCGCAGATTGAAATCTGATGTTGCGCGGGCCTGGCCCGCGACACTCTGAAAACTAGTCGAGACCAACCAGCGCCCGACTTGTATCCCACAGACGCCTTGCTGCCGCATCATCCTTCGCCCAAGACTTGGGCTCCAACGGTTTGCACTTGGCGAAATATTTTCCGCTGACACCTTCAACCTCAGGCGAGGTCGCCAGATAAACCGAGGTGGAGGCGCCCTTTTCCGGCGACTGGAAAAACGGAGCCACCAGCGCGGTCGTAATTTTTCCCAACAGTCCGTTGGACTTGCCCAGCCCGGACCGAACGGCGCCCGGATGAACGCAGTTTGCCGTTACGCCAGTGCCTTCGAGCTGACGGGCCAGTTCACGCGTCCACAAAATGTTGGCCAGCTTGGAGTGGCCATACACCTCGAAGGTTTTGTAAGGCCGCTGTTCGAAATTCAGGTCGTCAAAGTAAATTTCTTTACAGAAGGCGTGGGCACCGGAAGACACACTGACAATACGCGCTGGTGCACTGTCCACAATGCGCTCACGCAGCAGCTCGGTGAACAGGAAATACGCCAGATGATTTACCGCGAAGGTCTCTTCCAGACCATCGGCGGTGAGCTTGCGTTCGGTGTAGATAACACCGGCGTTGTTGATCAGCAGGTGAAGCGGTTTGCCGGTTTGCAAAAATTCTTGCGCCGCCCGTCGTATATCGGCCTGCACGCTGAGGTCGGCGACAATCATATGCAGATCGCTGTTGCCGGTTCTCTGTCGGATAGCGTCAAGCAGAGCCTTACCCTTGTCGGCGCTGCGACAGACGATATACAGTTCAGCGCCCTGAGCCGCCATCGCTTCGGCCGTGGCCGACCCGATGCCACTGGTGGCGCCGGTAACGACAGCAACCTTGCCTTTTAAACTCATCGCGATTCCTTATTGTTATGTATTCGAGATCGCTATCTGACTACAACCGGGCCGCCCGCGTCATTACCGGGCAATTACGTGTAGCCCGGGAGTCAGCAGTTAGTCCTCGTCGGGCACCACTCGGGTGCGCCCGCGGTCATCGATGGCGACAAACACAAATTCGCCTTCGGTGACTTTCACGGGTTCTTTGTGCGGGTTGATCCACACTTCAACATTGATGCGAATGGAGCTGCGCCCCACCTCAACAATGTCGGTGTAGCAGCTCACCACCGAACCCACCTTGACCGGCGTCAGAAACGCCATCCCGGTCACGGCGACGGTGGCCGTGCGACCCTGGGCGCGCCGCGAAGCGGTAATGGAGCCGGCCAGATCCATTTGCGACATGAGCCAACCCCCAAAAATATCGCCACTGGGATTGGTATCAGCGGGCATCGCCAGCGTTTGCAGCGCCAGCTCACCGCAGGGCAATGGGGTATCGTCTATGTCACGCATCGGTGCATCCTTCCGTCCAGAGTGCTTTCTTGTTAATGGAGGGAACGGTATGTGCTTCCCCGCCCCCTGTCAATTGCGGCATGCCTAAAGAGGTAAGCAAAGCCTGTGCCTTTTTCTGATGGGCGGCAATTACCGCAGCGAGCGCACCCACTCCGGCAATGCCGTCGCCAGTTCAGGCCACAGAGCCAGCATCCCCAGCATCGCCAGCTGCAGCACAATAAAAGGAGCAACGCCCCGATAGAGGTCCGTCGTGCGCACCGAATCCGGCGCCACGCCGCGCAGGTAGAACAAGGCAAAGCCAAAGGGCGGTGTTAGAAAGGACGTCTGCAGGTTCAGGGCAATCATGATACCCAGCCACACCGGATCAACCCCCATCGCCAGCAGAATCGGGCCGACAATGGGCACGACCACAAAGGTGATTTCGATAAAGTCCAGAATAAAGCCAAGCAGGAAGATGGCCAGCATCACCACAAAGACCGCCGTGCCGACACCACCACCCAGTTGTTCAAACAGCGACTGAATCAGCTCATCGCCGCCGTAGCCGCGAAACACCAGTGAGAACACCGCCGCCCCAACCAGGATCATAAACACCATACAGGTGACTTCCAGCGTCGATTGTCCCACCTCTCGCAGGCGACGCAGCGACAACTCGCCTTTCAGTTTGGCCAACAGCGCCGCGCCCAGTGCACCCACCGCCGCCGCTTCGGTGGGCGTGGCCGCACCAATAAGGATCGAGCCCAGTACTGTCACAATCAGCCCCACCGGGGGCAGCAGGTTGGCGAGCAGGCGCCCGGTCGAGACTTCACCAATGTCCTTTGCCGGCGGTACACCGTCCGGATCGCGCAGGGCAATGACGATGATATAGAGCAGGTAGAGCAGCACCAGCAGCACACCCGGCACCAGTGCCCCCATAAACAGGTCACCCACCGACACGGTTTCCGGGTTGATCACATTCATCTGCAACTGCGCCTGCTGGTAGGCGGTAGACAGCGTATCGCCCAGCAGCACCAGCGCAATCGAAGGGGGAATGATCTGACCCAGCGTGCCGGTGGCACAGATCGTACCGCTGGCGATCGAGGGCGAGTAACCGCGACGCAGCATGGTGGGCAGGGATAACAAGCCCATGGTCACCACCGTCGCGCCAACAATGCCGGTACTTGCCGCCAGCAGCGCACCCACCAGAATGACCGAGATCCCGAGCCCGCCGGGCATGCGCCCGAACAGTTTGGCCATGGTATCCAGCAGTTCTTCGGCAATACGGCTGCGCTCCAGCAACACGCCCATCAACACAAACAGCGGCACCGCCATCAGCGTTATATTGTTGATCGTGCCAAACAGCCGCGAGGGCAGGGCCGACAGATAGTTGGGGTCAAACCAGCCGGCGATAATGCCAACGCCTGCAAACAGCATAGCGGTGCCCGCCAGCGAGAAGGCCACCGGATAGCCCAGCATCAGCACCAGACAGATCGCCGCGAACATGATCAGGGGAATCCACTCGATTACGGCCTCAAGCATGAGCAGAATCTCCCAGCAGTGTCGCCAGAGACTTGCAGAACTCCGAAACGCCCTGCAGCGCCAGATTAATCGCCATCAGTGGCACCAGCGCTTTCAACAGATAAACCGCAGGGATCCCACCGGGCTCGGCCGAGCCCTCGCGGATCAGCCATGCGTGATACACAAACTCCCAGCTACTGATCAGCACGTAGCCACACAGCGGCAACAGAAACACCAAGGTGCCAAGGGCATTCACCCAAGCCTGACGGCGCGCACTGAAACGCCGGTAGAACACATCCACCCTGACGTGAGCATCGCGTTTCAGCGTATACCCGGCCCCCAGCATAAATACCGTCGCATGCAGGTAGGTAGATAACTCCTGCAGGTAGGTGGAGCCCTGCTCAAGGCCGTAGCGCAAGAACACCACGAGGCACGTGTTGATCATCAATAGCGGCAACAACCAGGCAAGCAGTTTGCCGACGGATTCGCTGTAGGCGTCGAGAGTTGACGACAGGGCTGTTATTATTCGCATGCGCTGCACCGGCTGACATCGAGACCGGGCATTATAGCGTAGTGAATATTTTCTACACGGCTCACACAGGCACAGACAATGTTGACGGTTATTTCGCCCGCCAAAACCCTGGATTTTGAATCACCACTGGCCACCGAAGACTTCAGCCAGCCCGACTTCCTGAAGGAATCGCGGCAACTGATCAAGGAGCTACGGGAGCTGTCACCGGAAGCTATTTCCAGCCTGATGAAAATCAGTCCGGCACTGGGCGAGCTCAACCACAACCGCTTTATGAACTGGAAGACGCCCTTCAAACCCGACAACGCACGCCCTGCCGTGCTCGCTTTTAAAGGCGACGTCTACCAGGGACTGAGCGCTGAGAATTTTGGTAAACGAGACTTTGATTTTGCTCAGAAACATCTGCGCATTCTCTCGGGTCTCTACGGCTTGTTACGCCCGCTCGACCTGATACAGCCCTACCGGCTGGAAATGGGCACCCGCTTTGCAAACAGCCAGGGCAAGGATCTCTACAGTTTCTGGGACACCAAAATTACCGAGACAATTAACGAATCCCTCAAGGCACTCAAAACCGACACCCTGGTCAACCTCGCCTCCAACGAATACTTCAAGGCGATCAAAAAGAAGCAGCTGAACGCAGAGATTGTTACGCCGGTGTTCAAGGACAAGAAAAACGGGCAGTACAAGATCATCAGTTTCTACGCCAAAAAAGCGCGCGGCTTGATGAGTGCCTACATCATTAAAAACCGGGTTAAATCGGTGGAAGCGCTGAAGGGTTTTGATTCAGAGGGCTATGCATACCAGCCCGAGTTGTCCAGCGCCAGTGAGCTGGTCTTCACACGCGAAGAGATCAACTGATCACAGCATTGCCAGAATAGCGTCAAACTCCGACTCCGCCACAGGCATCACCGACAGCCGATTGCCTTTGCGGAGTAACTGCATTCCTTCCAAAAGCGGATTCTGTTTTAACTCGGCCAGCGCGATGGTGCGCTTTAGCTTTTTCTGAAACTGGATATCCACCATAAACCAGCGCGGCTTGTCCGGCGATGATTTGGGATCGAAATACTTCGACTCAGGATCAAAAGCCGTGAAATCCGGGTAGGCTTCTTTTACTACCTTCGCCACCCCCACCACGCCGGGTTCGGGACAACTGGAATGGTAGAACAGCACCTTGTCGCCTTTCTTCATCTCGCGCATAAAATTGCGTGCCTGGTAGTTTCGCACCCCATCCCAATGCTCGCGCTTGCCCGGTCGCGCCGCCAGGTCATCAATACTGAAGGCGTCAGGCTCCGACTTCATCAACCAGCAACTCATTCCACTTTTTCTCCCAAAAAATCCGGCAGCGGCACCACCTCGCCACGCTGTGGGTGCTGCTGGGCAAACTCACGCACCGCGCCAATCCGCTGGCGGCTGAGCGGATGGGTGCTAAACAGCGCCGGCGGCTCCGACCGCTGTCCATCCAGCAGAGTAAAGATACGCTCCGCACCCTGCACATTGCCGTAGTGAGCCTGCAACATCTCAAGCGCCATCGCGTCAGCGGCCCGCTCCTGCTCGCGTGTGAAACCCGAGATCGTCGCCATACCCAACTGCTGAATCAACCAGTCAGCGGCGCCGGTGTTACCAAGTCCGCTCAGGCTCGCCAGTGCCAGCGACACGGTAACGCTCCGCCCCATCGCAACAATCGGGTCGCGATTGAGAATGTGAGCCAGCTCGTGCGCCACCACCATGGCCAGCGCGTTTTCGCTGTCCATTTCCCGCAACAGGCCATCCATCACATACACCCGGCCACCGAGCGTGGCAAAGGCGTTAATCATCGGCGAGTCGGAATAGAAGAGCTTGAGTTCCAGCCCCTCGGGCAGATCCCGCTCTGCCAGCAACCCAGCAGCGAGCTGGTTCAGATACGCTTCTGCATGCACGGCACGCTCACTGGCGGCGCGTGCCGGCAACGACGAAGCGAACTGCGCAACCAGCCGGCTTTCCATCGTAAAGGGAATCAGCGGCGCCAGCTTCTGAGCCGCCAGCGACAGTGCAAACAGCAGCACCGCCAACGCGCCCAGCAGCGCGGTGCAGAGCAGCAAAAATTCCTTGAGCGGGTTTTCCCGGCTGTAATTGATGCCTTCCGGCACCGGACGATTTTCGTATTCAGTCACGGCTACAGTGGCTCATCAAGGCGGCGATGCGATCAAAGCCGTGCCGTAGGCGTAGACTTCGACGGCCCCTACCTGGCCCTTGTTGCCCTTTGAAATCGACGCCGTTTCCAGCTTCACATTCACCACCATCTGCGCCCCCAGGTTGCGAGCTTCCTGTTTCATTCGCAGCAGTGCTTCACGGCGGGCGCGCTCGGTCAGGCTTTCAAAAGCGCGTACCCGGCCGCCAAAAATACTGCGCAGGCCGGCCGCAATCATCTTGAAATAATCCACCGAGATCACAACATTGCCGCCCACCAACGCTATCCGACGCGGCTCGTCAGAGGGCGGCGGCAAACGCTCACTGAAGGCCAGCACATCCGCCAACTCCGCCTCGCGCTGGACAATCGATTTAAAATGACGGGTTTCAGCAATGCGCCCAAAGATATAGCCCAGCGCCAGCAACGTCAGAAAGACGATCAGATCAATCACGCGCTTACTCCAGAATCACCGCCGTACCGTAGGCAAAGAGCTCCGCCGCCCCGGCCGCCACCGACGACGTGGAAAAGCGCACATTAATCACCGCATTGGCGCCCATCGCTTCCGCCTGCTTAATCATGCGCTGCACAGCTTCCTCCCGCGCATCGTTGAGCAGCTCGGTGTAGCCCTTAAGCTCACCGCCAAAAATATTCTTCAAACCCGCCATCAAATCGCGACCGACATGCTTGGTGCGCACCGTATTGCCCTGCACCAGTCCAAGGTGCTTTGCGATTCGCTTTCCGGGAATGATTTCGATATTACTGACTAACACGTGACACATCCTTGGGCTTTGTTTTATGGTTCTTGCGATAAATTCCGCTATCGCTCCTTTATAGACAGTTCCGACAATCACTGGCAAGCACTAATTTATGGCCCCTCTGAACAAACCCTTTTCCCAGGCCTGCGAAAACAATAAGCAGCCGATTCTCACGGTATTGCGCGAAGCTTTTGCCGAGGTGCCATTCGCGCTCGAAATCGGCAGCGGCACAGGCCAGCACGCCGTGCACTTCGCCGCCAACCTGCCTCACCTGGTGTGGCAGCCGAGCGATCAACGCGACTATCTGGAAGGCATTGCCGCCTGGTGCGACGAGGCCCGCCTCAGCAACCTGCGTCACCCGCTGGAGCTGGATGTCTACCAACCGTGGCCGATCTCCAGCACCCCGGCCGTGTTCTCGGCCAACACGGTTCACATCATGCACTGGTCCGGTGTTGAGGCGCTATTTGCTGGCCTTGGCAGAGTACTGGATGCAAACGGCGTATTTTGCCTCTACGGCCCGTTTAACTATGAAGGCCGCTATACCAGTGACAGCAATGCGGACTTTGATCAATGGTTGAAGGCGCGCGATCCCGGGAGTGGCATTCGGGATATTGAGGCGATTGTTAAACTGGCGGAGACTGCAAAGCTGAGCCTGCGGGAGGATCATACGATGCCGGCGAATAATCGCTTGTTGGAGTTTGTTAAAGGGTAAGCGTTCCCTTAGGGTAATTTTAGTTGGGGTTTCGCCTGTCGGCGACCCACTTCTTTTTGCGTGCCCAAAAAGAAGTAGGCAAGAAAAAGGGCCCCCTGTTCCGCCGCCCTTCGGGTTCCCTGCGATGCTCTGTTTGCATCGGTCGCTGCGCAACTCGACCTCCGCGGCTATCGACGCTACGGGACTCGAACATTGCTCGCTCTAGTCCGATGCAAACCTGCGCTTCTCGGCGCCTCAAAAGGGGAGGGAGGGTGCCACCTGAGAGTGCCGGCACCAAAGCTCTCAGAATGGATAGTCCCGTTGGAGCAGCCGAGCACTGCAGCAGCTGGCGGGAGAAGCGAGCGGGTGTCTGAGCCCGATAGGGCGAGTTTCCGCTCGCGCCGCCAGCTGCGAAGCGCACAGGGGATCGATTGGAGCGGAGCGGAAATCGGCTGCGGAACCGGGTGTCCTTTTTCTTGGTTACTTCTTTTTGGACAAGCAAAAAGAAGTAACTCGCCCAGCAGGGCGAAACCACCACCCAAAACCACCTGCACAACCAGTTTCGACCACCCATAAAAAAGGCCCTGCAAAGAGGGCCTTCTCAGAAAGAACCAACTAAAACGTCAGCCCTCTTTAATCACCTTCATCTCAACCCGGCGGTTGAGCTCACGCCCTTCGGCGCTGCCATTATCGGCAATCGGCTGGCGCTCACCGTAACCGCGAGCAATTACCGATTCGGGAGCCACACCCTGACTGACCAGGTAGGCTTTAACCTCATTGGCGCGATCCTGTGACAGGATCAGGTTGTAGGCGTCACTGCCCTTGTTGTCGGTATGCCCCTGGATCTCCACAACAAACCCGGGAGATTCCTTGAGCGACTTGGCCACCAGATCCAGTATACGTCGCGCATTGGGTTCCAGCTTCGTACTGTTAAACCCGAAATTAACGCCTTCCAGCGTGACACTTTGCTCGATACCGCAGCCGTTTGACATGACGGGACGGCCAGGCGCCGAATCCGGGCAGGCATCAACTCTATCGCTGATACCGTCACCGTCGCTATCAGAGCAGCCGTTGGCATCAACCACCGTGCCAGCCGGTGTACCTGGGCACAGATCGCGCGCATCAATTACGCCATCACCATCCAGATCAGAGCATCCGAATTCATTAACCGGGGTGCCTGCGGGGGTATCAGGGCAGCGATCCATATTATCGGCTACGCCATCACCATCGCTGTCTGAGCAGCCATACGCATTGACTGGCTCACCGCGGGGAGTGCCTGGGCAACGGTCATTACTGTTGATGACACCGTCGCCATCAGAATCGCCGCTGGCACTGTCTTCGCCGGCAAAGTTATACCGCAAGCCGAGGACGAGACTTGCGCCATGATATTCAGCCGTAAAGTTGCTGTACTCCGGCTTGTCTGCCTCAAAGTAGCGGGCACCAAAGTCAATCATAAAGGAGTCAGTCACTGCGAAATTGGCACCCAGACCCGCCTGCGCAAACAGGGTGGTGTCGTCGAGATCGTTTGCGTTCTCACCACTGAGCTTCATCTTTGCCGCACCGACCCCGAGGCCGACATAGGGCTGCACAATACCGTCCTGATTGAAATCAAACCACAGGTTGGTCAGCAGCGCATTGGCAGCCTGCTTGAAATTAACATCCTGACGGGGGCCACCCTCGACCCGGACATAATCCGCGTCATTGCGCATGTACTTGGCGGTTACATCCACCCTGACCGGCCCGGCAAAGTCATACCCCACCGACAAGGCATAACCATTGTCGTCGTCGTAGCTGTGCTCCCGATCATCAAAGGTGCTTGGCGCACCGCAATTTCCGAGCTGCGGAGGCGTAAACGCGCCCAAGCATAGACCCGAGCTGTCCACAGAAGACTGATAAACCTTGTCGTCGCCGGAAAAAAGGCGCTGTTGGCTGTACTCGGCACTGATGTACCAGTTTTTCTCGGCCAATGCCGGAAGCGCCGTACTGACGAGTACTGCCCCTGCAACCAAAGCGCGCAAGCGCTGAGTTGACGTATTCATTGAAAACCCCTAAGTTAAGGAAGCTGTTGTTTTTGTTGCGCATACCATCGCATTATCCATCCTTTTTTTCAATTCTGCAGACCCCGCAAAACGCACACTTCGTGCGGATGTTGCGCACATCTTGACGCTTTTTATCGTCTACTCTGTAGTTAATCGCTTCCGAACATGGAGAAACCCCAATGACAGCAGGTCAAATCCGGGCTCTGCGAGGCCTGACCAATACCGCCCTGCTCAGCCTTGTGTTGGGCGCCGTGCTGACGGTGATGAGCGGCATGTTAAGCACATTGTCCAGTATTGCTGTTGGGGTGGGCACCGTACTGATTACCCTTTATTGCTACCGCCGCGCTGATCAGAAAATTTCGGCCAGCCGCGAATACTACCTTTGGCGCTATGTGCCTACCGCCGTCTTCGTATTCGGCCCGCTGCTTCTCATGGCACTGTCAGCCGCCGAGGGCGACTGGTCGATCAGCGGCTGGCTATTGCTCATCCGCTTCAGCGTCAGCTTCCTGATCCCCATTGCCTGCCTGATGATAGCGGAACGCATACTCCGGCAGGCCTTGCAAAAAGCGCGAGAGGCCTCCGTCTAAACCGTTTATTCCGGTGTCGGCATCTCAAATGTGGGCAGCGACTCGGGCATCCCGCCGAGCGACACCGCAATCTTGGAAAAGCCCATAAACAGGGCAAGCCCCGCGGTCAGCTCGACCAGCTCCGGCGCACTGAATTCAGCCCTCAGTTCTTTTTTCAGGCTGTCGTCCAGGCTATGGGGGTCGGCGAGGAAAATGTCGGTGTAGCGCAGAATCAATTTCTGGCGGGGCGATAAATCACTATTGGCATAGTCGTCCCGTATCTGCTCGACCTGCGCCTCGCTCAAACCCTCTTCTCTGGCCTTGGCAAAGCGGACATTTTTGCAGAAAACGCAGTTGGTCTTGCGGGCATTGCGCAGGCGCGCGGTTTCCTTGCTTGGATGATCCAACACCCCGCGACTCCACAAAGTGCCATAGAGCCGGTTGAAGGCGGCCAACGCCTTGGGTTGCAGGGCCAGCGCACTACCACTGATCGGATCATCACCGGCCGCCTCGGGCAAGCGCACGCGGGACCGGCTCATGCTGCCTGCTCCGTCACCAGCAACACCCGGAAGCGGGCAAAGCCGTCGCAGACGGCGAGATATTCCAGCAGGGCCACCAACTCAGCATCACTGCTGTGGGCGATAACCGCGTCGGTCATGGCGTCGCTGATGCTGTGCGGGTCCAGACAAAAGCATTCGGCCAGCTGCAGAGCCGCCTTTTCCAGGGGCGAAAACAGCAGACTGTTGTACCACTGGGGCAAGGCCTCCTGCAGCTCCGTATCCAGCCCGGCGACACGGTGACCACTGCGGTGCAGCTGTTCGCAGCGTTGCTGGCAGAGCTGCATCAGTCGCTCATCCAGCAAACTCTCCCTGGCAAACACCTCAACAAAGGACTGATAATCCCGGAACAGGTTATCCCGCAGAGAGAACACCTCATCAAAAGTACTGCGCGTACTGTCGATCCAGCTCATGCTCGCCTCCCATAGTGATGGTTATGGCCGTCAAACTGGCACAGCGTCAGAGGCCGCGCAAGGCGCGCGGTTCAAGCTTCTGAATCAATCAGGCATTTGTTTTTTAAAGGGCAGCAGCTGGCGGGCGTCGTGCAGATAGCGTTCGATGGCGGGGGTTTCATCCTGCAGAAAGCGGTCCACCGCCTCGCGAAAGCGCGGGTCGACAATCCAGTGGCGCGAGCGGGTCTCCACCGGCTCGAAACCTCGCTGAATTTTGTGCTCACCCTGCGCACCGGGATCAAAGCGGCTCAGCCCACGCTCGATACAATATTCAATGCCCTGGTAGTAACAGGCCTCGAAGTGGAGGCACTCGACCTCGCGAATACAGCCCCAGTAACGACCATAAAGGGTCTCGCCATCATGGAAGTTCAGGGCGCAGGCGATTGGCTTGCCGTCTCGCTCCGCCAGCACCATCAGCAGATGCTCCGGCAGGGTTTGCCCGAGGCTTTCAAAAAAAGCCTGATTCAGGTAACCACCATGGCCACTGCGTTTGGCATAGGTCATCTGGTAGCAGTGGTAAAAGTGCTGCCAATGCTGGGCGCTAATATCCGGCCCTGCTATCCGGCGCAGAGTGACTCCCGCCTCGGCCACCAGCCGGCGCTCCCGGCGCAGGCTTTTGCGCTTGCGCGAACTGAAGGTCGCGAGAAAATCATCGAAGCTTTGATAACCCCGATTGAACCAGTGATATTGCGGTGCGATGCGGCGTGACAAATCCGCCCGCTGCCAATGGTCATCTTCATCCTTGCGGGTAAACAGCACATGCAGGGAAGAGGCGCTCTCTTCAGCCTGTTCGCGCAGAAAACGCCCTGCGGCCTCACGCACTTCAGCGGTATTGTACTCCGGCAGCAGCGAAAGACGCGGCCCGGTCGCCGGGGTAAAGGGTATCGCAGACAGGAGCTTCGGATAGTACTCCAGACCATTGCGGTGCCAGGCATCGGCCCAGGACCAGTCAAACACATACTCGCCGTAACTGTGGTACTTGAGATAGAGGGGCATGTGTCCGACCACTGCCCCACCGTCCTCAATCACCAGGTGCCGGGGCTGCCAGCCGCTTTCTCGGGTAACGGCGCCACTGCGCTCCAGCGCAGCCAGAAATGCATGCTTCAGAAACGGGTAATCGCTGGCGAGCACCGCATCCCAGTTCGCCGCCGCCACCGCCTCGATGGAATCGACAAAGCGAAACCCGGTCATACCCTGGCTAGCAAATAGTGGGCAGCGATGGCCGCAAACAGCGCCATGCCCACATAGTTATTGTTCAGGAAGGCCTGAAAACACTGTTCCCGTTGGCGATGGCGAATCAGTCGCTGCTGATAGACAAACAGACCCGCTGCGACAGCCACACCGACAAAATAGATGAAACCCAAGCCAAAACGCGCCCCCATCAGGATCAGAATAAACACCACGCTGGCCTGGAGCATCCCGGTCATCAGGCGGTCGTCATCCCCGAAATAGATGGCGGTGGATTTCACGCCGATCTTGAGATCGTCCTCGCGATCGACCATGGCATAAAAGGTGTCATAGGCCACCGTCCAGATCACCACGGCCAGATAGACCAGCCAAGCCTCGGCGGGCACCGTGTTCTGCACCGCGGCAAAACTCATTGGCACACTCCAGGCGAAAGCGGCGCCCAAAACCACTTGCGGGAAATGGGTGTAGCGTTTCATGAAGGGGTAGGTTGCCGCCAGCGCCACCGCGCCAAACGACAGATAGACGGTCAGCCGGTTGGTAAACAGCACCAGCACAAAAGAGAGCGCGCACAAGCCGATAAAAAGCTGCAATGCCTCGCGGGATTGCAACTCACCGGTTGCCAGCGGCCGG
>JBFHCW010000006.1:0-27696 GCA_041585035.1 Litorivivens sp. | reverse complement strand
GCCCAGTCAAATTGATAATCGATCCGCAATTCACCCCGGGTTCGCAAGTGAAAGGTCGATCCTCGCGGGCCGCGATAGGTGCTTTCAAACAGGTCGCGAAGGGTCAAGCCGACGCGCCAGCGGCCCAGCTCCGTCGAGCTGAACAGGTCGACATTGGCCCGGTGAAAGTCACGAGTAAAGCCACTGAGCTCAAAGAAATCGCTTTCCCGATAATCCTGTATCGGCACTTCCCTTTCATAGAGGGAGATCGCCTGATATTTCAGGCTGGCGCTGACCGTGGTCGCCGGAATCTTCACTTCATCCAGTCGGCGATGCAAAGCCACTTCCCCGACACCGTAACCCGAAACCCGCGCCCGAGACTCCAGTTCCGACAATTCGAAAAAGGCAATCACCGGCGCCAGTCGAAGCTTGGGTTCATCCGACTCCACATAGTCAAAGGTGCCCGCAAAACGGGTGCGCGCCTTGGCACTGACAGAGTATCTGTCGTTGAAAACCGGGCTGCCAATGACCAGGCCGATCCCGGCCTGAAAGGTCGTCGCGGTGTTGTCCAGCGATTGCAGCCGCCTGATCAAAGGCTCTTCGTCACCCGGACGGTACTCAAAACGGCGAACGCTGGACTCCAGTGCCGCTGCCTCGCGCCGGGCCTTTAGAAGATCGTCGAGCATTTCTTCGCGGTCATTGAGGAACGTATAACCACTGCTGTGTGCAACAGTTTCAATCAAGTCCGGACGCTGGGCGGCATTGCCCAGAACGGCTTGCAGGTTTCGACGTGGGGAATCTGTTTCGTGTGCCAGCAGCAGCGTCGGCGCCAGACAACCAAAAATAAAAAGGGCCGAACACAATCTTCGGCCAAGGGAGGGTAAAACAAACAAGCGTCGAGGCTCTGCCACTACGGCGTGGCCATCCGCCGACGGCCACGCAAGGATACGGGCACAGTCAGGCGGTCATAGAGCCCTGGCAGGAAACGCTGCAGTAAATCGAGAAACACCGCGTCACGGCCGATCAACACCCGCGGCTTACCTTTTTCCACGCCGCGCAGAATGATCTGTGCAGCGCGCTCCGGCGTAGTCGAGGCAATCCGTTCAAACATGGCGGCGGACTCTTCCGTATTGGTGCTGCTGCCGTCGAGGCTTTCAAAGTGCTTGCCATTGACCACGATATTGGTTTTCACCCCACCAGGGTGAACGGTTACCACCTTGACCGGGGTATCGCGCAGGTCTTGACGCATGGACTCCGAATAGCCGCGCACCGCGAACTTGGCCGCGTTATAGGCAGACTGCGACGGCACCGCGATCAAACCAAACAGACTGGAGATATTGACCACCACCGCTTCCGGGCGGGTCAGCAAATGCGGCAGGAAAGCCTCCACACCGTTCACAACACCCCAGAAATTGATGTTCATCATCCATTCCAGATCTTCTCGCTGCATTGACTGCACGCGACAGGACAGGGACACACCGGCATTGTTGATAATCACATCACAGCAGCCAAAGTGCTCAACCACGCATTGAGCCCAGTCAGCAACACTCTCACGATCTGACACATCCAGCGTCGCAATATGAAGCTGAGCAGGAAAACGTTCTTGCAGAGCGCTGAGCGACTCGGGCTTTACATCCGATGCCGCGACCTTCGCCCCACTGCGTAAGGCGAGTTCAGTGAGGGCAAATCCAATACCTGACCCGGCTCCGGTAACGGCAATGACCTTACCCTTCAAATCAAACATCGATACATCCTTTTTTATAAATATTATTTAACTGGCACTTGTCGCAGGTTCACCCTGCCCAACACGCATCTGCGGCTCAATCATACGCTGGCGCTGACTCTGATAAAGGCTCGGGTCAAAGTACTTTGACTGCATTCGATACTGCCAGGAATAACCGGGCCACAGCGTTGTATTTTTGCCATCCTCCGTGAGATACCAGCTGTCACACCCCGACATCCAAGTGGTGTTCTGCATCTTCGCCTGCAGAGCATCGTTGAATGTCCGTTGCACTTCGGCTTTGAGATCCAGGGCGGCGATATTGCGCTCGCGCAGATGACGGAGATAGGCCATGATATAGCGCAGCTGCGACTCAATATAAAAGATTACTGAGATATTACCCGGCCCGGTATTCGGCCCCATAATGTACAACATATTCGGGTAACCGCTTACCGTCATACCCAGATAGGCTTCAGAGCCGGTGCGCCAGTCATCGTTGAGCAGGCGTCCGCCCAGCCCCTCGATCGGAAAGGGCGCACCGGCAGCCGGTACTTTAAAGCCCGTCGCCAAGACAATGACATCCAGCGGCTGATGGCTGCCATCACGACTGACAATGCCCGACTTATCAACCCGGGCTATGCCGTCCGTCAACACCTCAACATTGGGTTTGGTCAGCGCCGGATAATAGTCATCAGACAGCAAAACGCGCTTGCAGCCCAGTGCATACCTCGGCGTTACTTTCTCCCGAAGAACCGGGTCTTTGATCATACGCGCGAGATAACGACGGCCCAATCTCTCGCCCATACGAGTCATCCAGTTATTCTTGATCATGACCGGTGCCGTGGATTCAAACATCCAGTACTGTGCTATCCGGTGCAGCTTCTGCAACAGCGGGAAGCGGGCGTAGAGCTTGCGCCAGCGCGGCGGAATCCAACCATCGCGCTTGGGCATTACCCACGGTGCCGTCCGCTGGTAAAGGGACAGGGAATCAACCATTGGCTGAATTTCCGGCACCACCTGTATGGCGCTGGCGCCTGTACCGATAACGCCCACACGCTTGCCCCTGAGATCGCAGTCCGGATCCCACTCGGCGGTGTGCATGATCTTGCCTTCAAATTTGTCCAGTCCTTCAATGCCTGGGTAGGCCGGCACATTCAAGGCGCCCACAGCGAAGACCACCGTACGCGCACGAACCGATTCGCCATTGGCGAACTGCAGGGTCCAGAGATAGTGCTGCTCATCAAATTTCGCCGCCGTCACCTCGGCCTTGAAGCGGATTTTTTCCCACAACTGGTACTTGTCAGTACAATGCTGAAGGTACTGGTGAATCTCTGACTGGCCACCAAACGTGCGGCTCCACTCGGGGTTCGGCTCGAAGGAGAATGAATACAGGTGTGAGGGCACATCGCAGGCCGCGCCGGGATAGATATTGTCGCGCCAGACACCACCTACATCCGCGGATTTCTCAAAGATAGCGAAATTGTTCTGCCCATCCTGCAATAATTTTATGGCCAGCCCGAGGCCACCAAACCCCGCACCAACAATCGCCGTATCAAGCAGATCGCCAGCATCCTGTCTGCGAGTCGTCATTAAACATTCTCCGTATTCACAATCCCGTGAGGCGCACTGAAAAAGGCGCGCAAAACGGTGGCGGTATCTTTCGGTCGTTCGACCATGGGCAGATGACCGGTTTCAGGAAACACCATGGCTTTAGCCTGGGGAATGGCCGCGAGAAAGGCATCCACACAACTGACATCCAGCACCCGGTCGCTGTTACCCCACAGCACCAGCGTCGGTGCACACACTTTCCCCAAACAGGCATTCACCTCGCCCAACGAATGGACGAGATCCGAGAAAATGGCGTGATTGACGATTGAGCGCTGTGCCATCTCCGTCCCCATGAGTAAACCAAACAGAGCACCAAGCATGCGCTTGCGGGAATGAAAGCAGATTCGAAATACCCGATGCGCTTCCGACGGACGGTTGGCAACGAGAAAATTGCTTCCCGCAAGAATACCCGCCTCGAGCATACTGACGCGGGTTGCCGGTGCACCGGCCGCATTCATCAGGCACAGACCGCTGACCAGATTCGGGTTAGAGACGGCCAGCCTGGCCGCTATGGCGCCGCCCATTGAACTGCCCGCGACAAACGCCGACTCAACACCCAGACCTCTAAGCCACAGAGCAACGCGCTCCGCTTGACTCGCAACCCGGTAATCACAGTCAACCCGAAAGCTGCTGTTGCCAAAGCCCGGCAGATCGGGTGCCAGAACGCGGTAGTGTCGCTGCAACAGCTCGCTAAGAAAGGACCAGTTTTCCTTGCTGGACCCAAAGCCGTGAATCAATACCAGTACCGGCTTGTCACTGGCGCCGGTATCCCAGTAATTAATCCGATGGCCATCCACTTCCGCCCAGCAAATACGGGCCCCGGCACGACGCGCGATAAGCGGTTTGAGCCGACCCCACAAACTCGTGCCGGGCTGCCACTGACGCAGCGCATCGCGGTCTATTGCCGCCAAGGGCGTCGCTGCAAAAAGCGCCTCCAGCTCTGCGAAAGCCGATTCAGCCGGCGCGGTGACCGAGGCGTTCTCAGCGGTGGTCACGCGGCAGCTCCCCGGGCTTTGTAGCTTTCAACCTCGGTAACCAAGTCATCGATTTCTTCGAGAAACTCGCGGTTGTCGTGATCCCAGGGGTGAAATCCAGGACGGAAAAAGTCGAGCCAGTCCGGCAGCGCGCGGAGTAAAACGCCTTTTGGCCCCCACAGAAAGACCGTTACTTTCCACCAGCCTTTCAGATTGAAGAGCTGTCCTTTTTCACGGGCAACCATGCCCAGATAAAAGGGAGTCAGCATCAGGAAGAAAATAGTGGTGGACATAATCAACGCGAAACAGCGACGCAGATAGCCCAGCAGGCGATTTTTCATCACCGCGCCATACACATCGTAGGCCACCGCTTTGTGCTCAGTCTCCTCCAGGGCGTGCCAGTGCCATATGGCTCCGTAACGCGGCTCGGCGCCCGCCATTCGGCTTTTGTCGACCAGAATGCGGTGCGCAAGAATCGCCGTCAGGTGCTCCAGCGCAATCGTACCCGCAAGCTGAGAACCTTTGGGCGTAAACCGGCGAAAGAAATTGAGTAGTTTAAGCACAATATTTTCGTAGCGGTCTGCAGGTAAACCCTTGGCCGTGAGCGCATCGTTGTATTCCTCGTGCTCACGACCGTGCATGGCTTCCTGGCCGATAAACCCCTTCACCGCTTCCTGCAGCTTTGGGTCGGTGACTTTGTCGCGGTAGTGACGCACGCTGTCGATAAAAAAGCGCTCGCCCACGGGAAAGAAAATCGACATCGCATTCAGGAAGTGGGAAATATGAACACTGCCACTGTGCCAGTCACTGATGCGCTCGGCAGGCAGATGAAAGTTCAGGTTTCTGCGAACAGGCATTACATCATTGTTCATGACAATCTCCTTGGGTCGGCCATAGCAGCCGCCGTTTGATTAAAAGGGTCTGAAGTCTGTGTATTTTTCTGCCGTCACCACACTCTGCATTGCCTTGAGCGTGTTAAACGGGGTTTCGATTAATTTGGCATTGACGATGGACGCAGGCAGCGCCCCACCCGGCTCGATATGCATTTGGTACTCCACATGCGTCCGGTTGCCGCCAAGTGGCGTAAAGCGGAAAAAGCCCTCGGCTCGCTCCATCAGCACCGCGCCGTTATCAAGCGGAACCCGGGATTTATCGGAGGGTTCAAGGCTCTCCAGATCGACAGAGTCAAGCGCCACCGTTACCACGCGACTGCTCATCTCCTGACTGATGGTGGCCGACAGCAGCAAGGCGCGATCTTTCGCCGGCCACGGAAAATCGTTGACCATGTAGGTATAGCGTTTGAGCGGCGTCAATTTACGAATCAGCACGGGCGAATTGCAGCTGTGCATCCAATCCACGCAGGCCGCCGTATCATCCATCAATGCCATCGCACGATTCAGTTCAACATCGACCACGGTTTCACCCTTAAAGGCCTTGTACTCCGAACCCTCCACTTCTCGGGTGTAGACAGTGACTCCGTCCTGTTCCTGCTCCAGCGCCCAATCATTGCTTTCAGCAAAGGATTGAGAAGCCCCCCCTAGCAACAGCAACAATGCCAAACACAGCGAGAAGAACGTATTCATGTGGCTCATTTGTATTTCTCCAACTACCAGCGGTAGGTCATTTGCAAGGCAACGGAACGCGGCGCTTCGACAAAACCGGTAAACGTCGTAGCGCCAAAGATGGTATTCGCCAGGGGCGTATCGGCGGCGTAAACGATAACCGTTTCGTCAGTGAGGTTTTTGCCGACCAGTGATACTTCCCAGCTCTGATCAATGGCACCAATGCCGATGCGACCATTGAGCTTGGTAAAGCCGTCCTGCTCGACGCGTGGATCAACATTCGACGAGGGGTTGTAATCATCCGTAAATACCACATCCAGCGTCGCACCGAGCCCCAGTTTCTGACTGATGGGGCGCAGGTAGCCGACAATAAAAGTGCCAGACCAATCCGCTACGTACTGATTGCTTTGACCGGTGTAGTCGCAATACAGGCCATCGCTGGACGTGGGCGCCTGACCCTGACGGCACTGGCCATTCTTGAAGTCGGTGAATTCAAAATCCAGCAGCGCCAGTGCTCCACCCAGACTCAGGTATTCGGTTACCTGATAACGACCGTCAAATTCAATACCCTGAGTGATTGCCTCTTTGGCGTTGCCGACGTTGAAGCCCAGCGTGCCGTCAAAAATGCTTATCTGAAGGTCTTCATAAATGGTGTAGAACGCAGCGATGTTCAACTCGGCAGCGCCATCGAGCAAACCGGTTTTCATGCCGAGCTCAAAGCTGGTCGCCATCTCTTCATCGTATTCAAACGTTCCCACCAGAGAGGTTCGGTTGGGAATTACCGCTCCGGGATTAGCCGGTGTCAGATCGGCACTGGGCGACTGGTTTGAACGAGCATCGAAACCACCGGCCTTGAATCCGCGAGTCGCTGTAAAGTAGGCCATGCCTTCGAGTGAAAAATCCCACTGAACATTCAGCAGCGGCGAAAAATGGGTTTCGCTGCGCTTGCCTTTGAGATCGTGGCGCTCTGCCGCAAAGCTGATGGCTGTAACAGTATCCACTTCGCCAATGGGCAGGCTGTTGCCGTTCAGATCCGCTAGATCAAGTGAACGACTACCCTCCTTGCTTTCATAGGTGTAGCGCCCACCAAGGGTAACGCGGAAAGTTTCGGCGAGATTAAAAGTGGCCTGCATAAAGGCCGACGCAATATCGGACACACTGGTAAATTCACGCGGCGCTGTGATATTCGCCACCGCATTACCTGCATCGCCAATACCCGCCACTTCTTCCGGTGCAATACCCAGTGGGTTAGGGTCGTAATCGCCGCGCGTACCGCCGTCCTGAAAATCGGCTGCATTGAGCAACTGGACGACCACCGGCGAATCCTGAATCAGTCGGTCGTTGAAGGTGAGATCCGTCCGCTGCAGGTAAACGCCGCCGATATAGTCGATCGGCTCACCTACGGGTGATACCCAGCGCAGCTCCTGACTGAACTGCTGGTAGTCCTCCGCCAACTCCAGTTTGAACAGCGGCGCTGCTGTGGAATCACAGTCACAGAGATCATCATAGGTGTAAGCCATAAGACCGGTGATCGCCTTGAATTCGTTACCGGCGTCCGTCAGCCAGGTGACGTCCAGCGTCATATTGTAGGTGTCGTTATTACTGAAGTTGCCGTTGGAAGATCCCTTGAAGTCCTGGAAGTTATTGCGTACCGAATCGTCGGTATCGACATCCACCAGGGGCGGGAAAAAGGTGCGGTCGAGTATTTCGGCCTCGGTACGACCGGCAAACAGAAAGGTTGACGACGTCGACGGATCATCGCGGATCACTTCAGCGTGGCGTCCCAGAGAATCAAACTTACCGTACTCCAGCTTCAGCGACGCCGTGGTATCGTCATTGACGGCCCAGTTGAATTTAAGGCGGTACGTTTCCTGATCGTGCTGGGGACCAAAGCGATCGAGCGTCAGATTCTCGACATAGCCGCCATAGTCGCGCAAGCGGGCAGAAAAACGCGCCCCGAGATCATCGGTAATAGGGCCTGACAAGACCAGGTCTAAAACCTTCTCATCGAAATTCGGCTCATACAGCCCCGAGACGAAGCCCTCAAAAACGTCCGTTGGATTAGCCGTATGCAGGTTCACTGCGCCGGCAATACTGTTTTTGCCGTGCAGAATATTCTGCGGGCCACGCAACACCTCTGCCCGAGCCAGATCGAGAAACGGAGCCCGAGCGAGCTGCGCGCGTCCGTAGTAGATTCCATCAACGTACATCCCCACCGACTGCTCAAAGCCCTGATTCATGCCCGTGCCGATACCACGAATAAAAATATCGGTACTGATACCGCTTTCGGTTACGGTGAGGTTCGGCACATAGGCCTGCAGGTCTTCCATGCGGTTGATGCCGGCCTCGATCATCTTGTCACCGCCTATGGCACTGACCGAGACCGGAACATCCTGCAGACTCTGCGCCCGGTGCTGGGCAGTGACTATCACTTCTTCGAGCACAGCCTTGGCCTGAGCCATCGGCGACACCAGCCCCACCAAGAGTGGCAGCGACAGCAATCGGTAACGCTTCATTATTATCATCCTTTCGGTGTTAACATCGCCATATGACACATCATAGTATGTATCATCGTTTGATGTAACATACATCTTGCCATTAATTGATGTCAAGATAGGGACAGGCAGGTAGAATGGTCATTGGCTGAACTGACCGCGATCGCGCAGCATTTCAGCCAGCCCTGTCTTTTCAATGACTTAGTGAAAAGCCTCGGCACTGTAAATGGGCTGCAATGTGCTACAGCTCCCATTTTTTCTAAAAATATTTGCCATAAACAGAGAGAATCCAGGCCATTACCTCATGAAGTTTCCAGAAGAAACCATCCAGAATCTGGTGCAGTACCGGCAGCAAACTGATACCGATGACAGCCAGGCGCTGGAGGAAAAGCAGGAATACACCGTTGAGGAACTGGCGCTGGCAGCCAATACATCCGTGCGCAATATACGCGCCTACCAGGACAAGGGCCTGCTGCCCCCACCTACCCTGCGCGGGCGCAAGGGGATTTACAACAACCAGCATCTTTCCCGACTGAGGGTAATCGCCAACCTGCTGGATCGGGGCTACACCCTGGCCAGCATCCTGGATCTGATCTCCGGCCTGGAACAGGGTGTTGGCCTGTCTGAAATCCTGGGAATGGAGTCGGCAATCAACAGCCCGTGGGCCAAAGAAGCCCCGGAAATCATTTCCATGACCCAGATGGTCAAAATGTTTGGCACCCAGCTTACCCCGGCCAATATTCGCCTTGCCGGCGAGTTGGGCATTGCCAAAGTCCAGGGCACGCAGGTTCGCGTCAGTAGCATGAGCACCCTGAAAGTCGCCGCCGACCTGTGCGCGATGGGCATCCCGATGGGCGATCAGCTGGAAATCCTGCGAATGAGCCGCGACAACGTCGAAAAGGTCGCCAAGGAGTTTGTTCGCCTGATATCGGAGAATGTGCTGAAACCCTATCAGCAGCAATCCCTGCCGCCCAAGGAAGAGTTCCCCAAGATCATCGACCTGATCTGGCGCATGCGGCCCATGGCCGAAATTGTGGTCAAAGCCGAACTGGGGCGCGCCATGGAAATGGCTGCCAGCAACATTCTGGCGGACCAGCTTGAGGGCATACTGAAGACCCTGGAATCCCGGCGCGACATATAAGTACGTCCCCAACGCCCGTAAAAAAGGCCAGCAAAGGCTGGCCTTAAGCGTCTATATGAACACGGGAGCAATAATACTTACGCGCTTCCAACTCTGTCGCCGGACAGCGCCCGTGTTCATGGTCGGTGCCAACTGTTCGAGCTACACACCAATGGGCGGCGTCGCCGTCGCAGCATTGTCAATCAGCATTTCCGCAGCGTTGACGAATTTTGATTCGTCGGACGCCAGATACACGACCAGCGCAGCAATGTCTTCAGGTTCACACATTGGGTTGGCCTCGGTCGACAGCGACTCGATTTCCTCCCGAGTGGCGCTGTCGGCGCCCGTTGCCACCTTGAACACCATCGGCGTTTTCACACCATCGGGGTGAATCGAGTTACAGCGAATGCCGTTGCGCTTCTCGCGGCAGTGAAGGGCCACCGATTTGGTTAACGCCGCCACGGCTCCCTTGCTGGCACTGTAAGCAGCGATGAAGGACATGCCGTGCAACGCCGCAACCGATGACATATTGATAATGGAACCACCACGGCCCGTGGCTTCCATGGCCGGAATGGCGTACTTGCACCCCAGAAAAACGCCCTCACTGTTGACGGCATTGACCTTGCGGTAATCTTCCAGCGTGCAATCAACGACAGAGCCCATAGTCATCATGCCGGCGTTGTTCACCAGCACATCCAGGCCGCCAAAGTGGGAAACGGTTGTCGCGACGACATTTTCCCAGTCTGCTTCGCTGCTGACATTGTGCTTGATAAACAAAGCGTTTTCGCCAATTTCGGCGGCCGCCGCCTGCCCGTCTTTCTCGTTCAGGTCCGTCAGCACGACCTTTGCGCCCTCTGCAGCCAGCATTTTAGCGTCAGCTCGCCCCATTCCGCTGGCCGCACCTGTCACGATGCAGACCTTGTCTTTTACTCGATTCATGTTCCCTTCCGATTACAGCTGGTGATTGTCTCGCCCGAGGTAGCCCCCCAGCGGCGCGCTAGTAAAGCATGCTGTCTGCACCGTGAAAAGGCGTGCTATAGTTACAATTCTATAATATTCCAAGAATTCAAGAAGGTAGCACCATGTCCCGGATAGCACGGACCGCCACCGTATTGGCCTGGATCAGTCTCAGCCTCCTCCCCCTCAGTGTCATCGCCACGCGCTGGAACCTGCTTCATTTCCGCTACGGTTTACTCATGTATTTGCTCGCGGCCGTGCTTGGCCTGCTGGTTATTGTGCTGGCTGGATTGTTTACCCGACGTCAGCAAAGTGAAGTTGGGCGCAAGGCCCTTAGCCGAGCCTCGCTGCTCTCCTTGCCCGCCATCGGACTGTTCGCTTTCAGCGTATTCAGCGCTGGAGATGCGCCGATGATTCACAACGTCACAACCGCACCGGATAATCCGCCGCAGTTTATCGCCGCGCCCAAACAGCGTGGCGCCGACGCCAACCCCTTGGCGTACACACCAGAGCTTGCCGAAATTCAGCGCCGGGCCTACCCTGAACTCCAGACACTGACCACCGAGCTCAGCGGGAAAGAAGCTCACCAGATCGCACTGGCTGTGGCCAACAAGCTGGGCTGGGACGTCTATTACGATGATCCGGAAAAGGGCCAGATTGAAGCCGTGGCGACCACCCGCTGGTTTGGTTTTAAAGACGATATCCTGATACGTATAAACGCCAGTAGCGAGCCAACCCGGATTGACCTACGCTCGGTGTCGAGGGTCGGACAAGGCGACATGGGGGCGAATGCGCGCCGGATTCAGAAATTCATCGATTATTTTAAAAAGTTTGAGTGAGCTCTTGCAAAACATGAGCGGGGTTACCCTTTTGATAACATCATTCATCGCAGCCGTCTGCGCGGGAATGAAATCGACTCGGTCGGCTATACGGCTTTGCTCGCTCGCCCCCTTGGCGCGAAATAGAGCAGCTCTTTTCATTGTGCTGGCATGTTCTTGCGGCGTGGTAAACGCCAACGCACCAGATCCTGAACCCCAGATCATCATAAACACCAAAGTTTCACTACCGCCTGGTTTTTCCAATTCTGCATTGCGCTCTATCTTTTTCGGGCGCATGAAAACCTGGCCAGACGGCACACCGATCACCGTTTTTGTCCTGCCGGATACGCACCCACTCCACCTCAGGTTCTGCACGCTCTATCTGAAAACCTTTCCCTATGTACTCAAACGGCAGTGGAACCACCTCATCTTTACCGGCTCCGGCGTGCGGCCCATCGAAGTTTCTACAACCTACAACCTCTTTGAACGCGTTCGCGCCACACCCGGCGCGATCGGATACATCAATCGACTGCCCGGCAATACCAGCGATGTAAAATTTGTCGGTACCGAAGCTAATTCGGAAACGAAAAGGACGATACGGTTTTGAAAAAGCCAAGCTATAGACTCGCATTGATGCTGGCCGGCTTGCTGTCAGGAAATGGCTTCGCCGAACAGCAACCACTGTCCCTGCATGGCTTTGTCAGCCAGGGATATCTTTACAGCAAAAACAATGACATCTTCGGCGACAGCACGGACGGATCCTGGGAATACCACGAAGCCGGCGCTGGGGGGCACTACCGCCTGAGCAGCCGCATAAGCTTCTCCGGGCAATGGTTTGCACGAGATGCCGGCCGCGGTGACAACGGTAGCGTGCGCACGGACTACCTGTACGCTGATCTTCTTCTTTCCCAGGGAACCGACTCAGGTACTGGCCTGCGTTTTGGCCGTGTGCGAAACCACTTCGGCTTTTATAACTCAACCCGCGACGTATTTTTTACCCGTCCATCTATTCTACTGCCGCAGTTTTACCTGGAAAGCTTTGGGGTTCGTGAATTGTTTTTTTCCAGTGACGGCGCACAGTTACACAGTTACTGGGACGAGAAAGACTACTATCTCAATTTCACCGGCACCTTCGGCAAGAACAAAGAGGTCGGCTCTGACACGGTCGCCAATATACTTGGCAGCGCCGCGACACTGGCCGGCGATGCTGAACTGCAAAGCCCGATCTCGGCACAGCTGAGCGCAGGGCTACCCGGAGACCGTTGGAAGACTGCTCTGAGCTACTTCAACGCGGCACTCACCTTCGACAGTACCAGCGTACTGGCCAACCTCGACGTCACGCTTACCGCACTGTCGCTGCAGTACAATGGTAGAAAAACATCGGTCACGGCAGAGTATTCACTCACGTCGATAAACTCGACTTTTATTGCACCTGCTTTCAACCTGGTCGCGACCGGCAATACAAAGTCTGAAGCGGCGTATCTACAGATGGATTACCGTATAGACGAACAGTTTACGGTTTATGGCCGCTTCGACCACCGCCTGGGCGATCGTGAACAGCCCAACCGAACGGACTCGAGTGTAGCGACGCTCGGTTCTCGCTGGCAGCCTCACCCGCAATGGCTGTTTGCCGCCGAACTCCATGGCATCCGGGGCACGACCCCAATTCCAATTATCGACAACCGTGGCAGCGAAATTGCTGAACGATCTGAACACTTCATTATTATGGCCGGCTACCGGTTTTGATCGGGAGTAATTTCGGGTGAGCAAAAGCAGCACGCAGAAACGGATGAGCCTGCAAAGCAAACTTCTGCTCATCGTCGTGCTCATCATGTCGCTCGCCATGACGGGCAACATCACGATTGACTACCTGAACTTTGTCGCCGCCGCCGAAAAGGCCGGGATGGAGAGGCTCAATACGCTGTTTTCGACGTTTGAGCGGCTGACAGAGCGATCAACCCGCTTATTCGAGCAGGAGTTGTCCCAGATACCGGTTGAACCCTACCTGGAAAAAAAGCAGCTACAGGATTTCCCGAAAGCCCTGTCAACCAATCCGAACATCTCTACGCTGCGAATTTTGAGTTTCGACGGTGAGGAATTACGAGCCTGGGGAGCCGAGCATAGCGAAGAAGTACCGGCCAGATCCCAACAGCAGTTGATCAATCTTGCGCGGCAGAATCAGAATCCGGTCAGCAACATTTTTTGCAAAAGCCAATGTTTTCAATCCAGTTTTGTTCCTGTCGTTACCGACAAAGGACAAACCTTTATCGTCAACGGCGTTCGCAGCCTGCACTCTATACTCTTTGATTTCAGCGCCATTACTGCCGGACAGGCGGCCCTCGTCAACTCCAAAAGCGATATCCTGATTGCAACCAACGCAGCATCAACACTGCCTTTACTCAAGGAAGTGATGCAGCTATCGGATTTCATGAAGACGACAACAACCGCCTATGTCAATACATCGCAGGGTGTCGTCGCGGCAGGTATTCAAAACCTGGACAATCGGCTTAGCACTGATTCGCTGCGTCTCGTTTTGCTACTCGATAACAGCATCGCTCAGGTCTTTATCAGAAACTCACTCAAAAACAGTCTCATCTCGGCGGGTGCCGCCCTGCTGTTTACCTTTATTTTGACCTACCTGGCCTTGCGTAAGGCCCTGCAGAAGCTGTCCAATCTGTCACGCACGATCCCCAAACTTTCCAGTTCGAGCTACGATGAGTTGCGCGAAGCGATCATTCCCTACACTAAGCAAATACGCCTGTCGGATGAAATTGATCAACTCAATACGTCGGTTCTTGATGTTGCCGACGCACTGGAAGAGATGGAGGCTTCCGTAGCAAAACACCGGGAGGATTTACTGCATACCATCGCCGAGCTTGAAGCCGCGCAGGAATTTAATGATGCGCTGGTTAACGACTCGCCGCTGGTCATCGCCGCTTACACGCTCGACGGCGCGATGATACAGCTCAATGACTACGGTTGCAGACTGGCAGGCTGGAAAAAGCCTGATGTCGCCGAACATTCTGTCACCGACCTGATCCTTCCTGACCCTGTCGGAAACACCATACTCGACAATCTCAAACCCCTGGCTCAGGGCCGTGAATCCCGTGCTCAGTCCGAGCAGTTGATGCGCAACAAACAGGGCTCGGTGAGCTATCTCACCTGGATTCATGCGCGGGTTTCAAGCCAAACCGGCCCCATCATTCTCTCGGTTGGTCTGGACGTGACTGAGCGACGCCGAGCAGAAAATCGGCTTCGTTGGCTCAGCAAGCACGATGCCATAACCGACCTGCTCAACCGGGAGGCCTTTCACAAGGAAGCCTCCCAACTTATCCAGCAATATCGAGACAGTCATCGCGTCGAGTTGATGATGTTCGACATAGACAATTTTTCGTCTTATAACGATTTGTACGGCTTTCAACACGGAGATAACATGCTCCGCGAAACCGCCCGCTACATCGAAGGCCTGATCACCAGTCACACGATCATTGGCAGAACCGGTACCAACGAATTTTCAGCGCTGCTGATTATTGACGACCGTGCGCCCAACACCAAACGAATTGACATGCCGTTCTGCACCGATGGCTATTCTTTAAGGTTTTATTCAAAAGCAGAGGGTGATTCGGTGGAGGTTAACCTGACCGCCGCCATTGCCAGACATCAAACCGATGGGGACACCGTAGACGACTTGCTCAGCAACTGCGCAGCGACACTTCGCACACTGAAAGCAATTGATCGCGGCAAGGTAAATTATATTTCAGCTGAGTTCGACAGCCGGGCGGCACGTCAGAAAAAGCTGCAAGTACAGGAGGCCATCACCAAGGCACTCGCCGACGAACGGTTTATCTTGTTGTATCAACCCATTTATAACCTGGATTGCGATCGCATCACCCACTGTGAATGTTTGGTGCGAATGTTGACAGAAAACGGGAAACTGCTGTCACCGGCCGCTTTTATGGATATTGCTAAAGACAACGGATTGATGCCGCGTATCGACTATCTCGTGTTGAAAATGGCACTGCGCCAACTGCGCGACTGGGCGGACAACAACATCAATCTCAAGCTGAGTGTTAACATCACCGCTGCCACCTTCGAAAGCGAACGCTTTGTCCAGCAACTGCAACAGCTGCTGGACGAGACTGGCGCCCAAAGCAATCAGCTTATTTTTGAGATCGTGGAAACCGAGGCCATCAACAGCCTGGATTCAGCCA
Source organism: Litorivivens sp. (assembly GCA_041585035.1). Classification (GTDB taxonomy): domain Bacteria; phylum Pseudomonadota; class Gammaproteobacteria; order Pseudomonadales; family Spongiibacteraceae; genus Litorivivens. The sequence continues at coordinate 12,252 of JBFHCW010000006.1, read as the reverse complement.
AAGCGTTGTGCGACCGTTTGGCAAAACTCGATATCCAGATCGCCTTTGATGACTTTGGTATCGGATTTACCTCATTTGAGTACCTGCGCGACTTGCCGGTCGATTTTATCAAGATAGACCAGTCCTTTATCCGCTATTTGTACAAACGCAAAAGCGACCAACTGTTAGTCAAATCCATGGTGGATATGGCGCTTGCACTCGGCAAAAAAGTGATCGCAGAGGGTGTCGAAGATGACGGTAGCGCTGACCTGCTCCGTGAAATGGGAGCGCATTATCTTCAGGGCTTCTATATTTCCAAACCAAAACGGGTCGACGAACTCAACCTGGACTATTCCATGCCGACTATCTGAGTTTGTTGCTCAAACTGCGTCAGAACGCACGCGAGCAACGGCTTTTTTCCAACCGTGATAGCGCCGCTCACGATCCGCTTCTGACATGACAGGTGAAAAGCTGCGCTCAGCCTGCCAGGCCGACGAGAAATGCTCAAGCGAGGTATAGAGTCCTGATTGCAGACCCGCCAGGCAGGCGGCACCCAAGGCTGTCGTTTCTATAACGGCAGGACGCTGGCACTCGCAGCCAACGGTGTCGGCCAGACGCTGTACCAGCCAGTCATTGACCACCATCCCGCCATCAACCCGCAGTGCCGCAAGATCGGCCCCATCTTCACGCATCGCGTCCAGCAGGTCGCGCGATTGATAGCAAACCGCTTCCAGAGTCGCCCGTGCAATATGGGCAATCTGCGTATCACGGGTCAGACCCAATATCGCGCCGCGCGCCTCGGGGTCCCAATAGGGGGCGCCAAGCCCGGTAAAGGCCGGCACCATATACACGCCGCTAGAGCTGGGCACGCTTTCAGCGAGCTCCTGCATCTCAGAGGCACTGCCAATCAAATGAAGGCCATCACGCAGCCACTGAACCGCAGCACCTGCCACAAAGATGCTTCCTTCTAGCGCATAGGTCACCTGCCCCTTTAAACGCCAAGCGACCGTAGTCAGCAATCGGTTTTTTGACGTAATGGCGCGGCTGCCGGTATTCAGCATCACAAAGCAGCCGGTCCCGTAGGTGCTCTTCACCATGCCCGGTTCAAAGCACGCCTGGCCAACGGTAGCCGCCTGCTGATCGCCTATCAGCGCGCCGATCGGCAACGCCACACCGAACAGCTCTTCGACAGTGTGCCCATAGTCGTCAGCCGAATCTTTGACTTCCGGCAGCAGGCTGGCGGGGATATTCAACAGATTCAGCAGTTCATCATCCCAGCACTGCCGGTGAATATTAAACAGCAGCGTCCGCGAGGCATTAGTCGCGTCAGTGGCATGAACCTTACCGCCGGTCAGACGCCACAGCAAAAAGCTGTCGATGGTCCCAAAGGCCAGCTCGCCACGCTCGGCGCGCTGCCGAACATCACTGCTGGCATCCAGCATCCAAGCGAGTTTGGTTCCGGAGAAATAAGGGTCAAGTAACAGACCGGTGCGGCGCGACACCATCGACTCCACGCCCTCTCGGCGTAATTTTTCACAGTGAGCCGCGGTGCGCCGATCCTGCCACACGATCGCCCGCCCGACTGGCTCGCCGGTGGCTCTATCCCAGAGCGCAGTGGTTTCACGCTGATTGGTGATGCCAATAGAGCGTATTTGCGAAGCCTCAATGCCCGCGTTCTTGATCGCCTCGCGACAGACGGCCAGTGTCGACGACCAGATCTCCTCGAGATCGTGCTCTACCCAGCCATCAGATGGGAAATGCTGTTCAAACTCCTGCTGACCGATGCCACAGATAGTGCCCTGCGCGTCAAAAACAATCGCCCTGGAGCTGGTCGTACCCTGATCAATTGCCAACAGGAAATCGGCCATTCACTCACTCCCCTCAACTATCTCTGTTAGATTCAATCCATCATCAATAGTAAAAGAATAGAGCGCATCAGGCGACTTTTCGTGTGCCCTCTTCCATCGGCACAACAATACCCCCGCCCAATCAGGACAGGGTGCCGCCGTCGACGCGAATATGCTCGCCGGTAATATGGATGCCATCATCAGAGGCCAGCATCGCAATCACGCCCGCTACCACACTCGGCTCTTTAGGGCCGGACAGAGAACTGATGCGCCCAAGCAGATTCATGTCGGCATCGGCGGGAAAGGTTACATTGGCGGCCATATTGGTAGAGATATCTCCGGGGCAGACGCAATTCGCCCGCACACCACGCTTGGCATATTCCACAGCGATGGTTCGCGTCATCGCCAGTACCGCGCCTTTGCTCGCGCCATAAGCCGTGCCCCAAGGCAAACCACTGAGCGAAGCAGTCGAGGCCGCATTAACAATATTGCCCTTGGTTTTCAGCAGTTCCGGTAATACCGCTTTGCACAACAGGAAAGTGCCGGTCAGGTTGACATCGATCACCCGCTGCCAATCGGACAACGCCAGCTCATGACAGTTATCGAAACGAAGCACACCCGCCATATTGACCACCGCATCTAACTGGCCGTAGGTCGCGATGCAATCAGCAATACAGGCGTTAACGTCACTTTCCGAACTGATATCCAGCCGCCGCGCAGTCGCCTCCCCACCCTGCTGTTTTACCTTCTCGACGGCCTTGTTGAGTGCGCCTTCATTGATATCGGTGCAAAAAACCTTGCCGCCCTCTTCAGCCAAACGATAGGCCGCGGCCTCGCCAATACCGGAAGCTGCCCCAGTGATTAAAATGACCTTGCCAGCAAATCGCTGCATTACACCTTCTCCAATTGTAAATAACACCAAAAAAACCGCATCCACCATGCCCCTGCCTGTGAACGCGGTCAAGCCACACGGGTTCAAACTCTTGTACTTTTCCCAAAACCATAAGCACAGCTGTGTTGGGAGCAAAAAAATGAATAAATTCTTCCACCTGCTGGCGATCAGTATCGTCGGCGCGATCGTATCCAGCCAAGCCTTTAGCACAAGCGCCCAATGTGGCTTCCAGGGCGCCCGCGAAGTGTCCGGCGCATCGCTGCATATCGCGGAAAGCTCCAGTTTCGACAGCTATCGCTATATATGGATTGACCAGATTCACCTAGAGGGCAGCACCGAGGTCCTCAAGGACAGCGATCGCAATCACCTGCGGCGCCTGATCAAAGACTCCATCGAACAACAGTGGCAAGAACGCCTCGGTTGGCGCAGCGCGGCAACCGCCGGTGAAGCTGTCGCCAGCCTCAGTGTTGCGCTCGACGCCGTTTCAACTGAAGACGGCGCAGTGCATGTACACGCAAACCTTCGCGACAGCCTGACCGGCCAACAACTGTTGACTCAATGCGGCCGCGAGCTGCACCTGGAAATACCAACCGAGGATAAAACACAAAAACTTGCCTGGCAGGCTGTACAACAGGAAGTCAGCCATTGGGGGGCCGGCCTGGGGACCCATATCATGGCAGTCTACTGACCGAAATTGTCAATAAAGCTGCCGTGATTCACCCTTGAGTTTGGGAAGGGCTCCGCTAAGCTTCTCATCACTGAATTTGTGATGATGGCAACCGTTCGGCCCGCCCTCGCTGCCTGTCTCAAGCCCTTGATTGCCTGAGCTTTTTTACGTCGGCGCGCCGTTCTACCACAGGAGATGTTATGGACGCGCTGGATACCTTTCGGCAGGAAGTCCGCGAGTGGCTTGAAGCCAACTGCCCAGAATCCCAACGCACGCCACCCACCCGCGAAGAGCAGGTATGGGCCGGACGCAACCGCACCTTCCCCAGCGCCGATGCCAAACTCTGGTTCGAGCGTATGCGTGACAAGGGTTGGACCGTACCTGACTGGCCCAAAGAATATGGCGGTGGCGGTCTGAGCGAAGCCGAAGCGCGCGTTCTCAAGGAAGAGATGAAGAAATTGCGATGCCGCACTCCCCTGCTGGATATCGGTATCTGGATGCTCGGCCCGGCACTGCTGGAATACGGCAGCGAAGAGCAGAAGCAGGAACATATTCCTAAAATTGCGCGCGGCGAGATCCGCTGGTGTCAGGGCTACTCTGAGCCCGGCGCCGGCTCTGACCTGGCCAGCCTGCAGTGCAAGGCCGAAGACAAGGGCGATCACTTTCTGGTTAACGGCACCAAAATCTGGACCACCAACGCCGACAAATCAGACTGGATTTTCTGCCTGGTGCGCACCGACCCCAACGTCAAAAAACAGGAAGGCATCAGCTTTCTTCTGATTGATATGGAAAGCGAAGGTGTCAGCACCTCCCCCATTGAACTGATCAGTGGCGAATCCGAGTTTTGCCAGACCTTCTTCGACAATGTGAAGGTGCCCAAAGAGAATATCGTTGGCGAACTCAATAAAGGCTGGTCGGTCGCCAAGGCCTTGCTCAAGCACGAGCGCAAGCTCATGTCCGAGCAGGAAACACCCGCCGGCACACAGATTACGCCGGTTCAGGCTGCGCTCGAGTACGTCGGCACAGACAGCGAAGGCAAAGTTGCCAACCGCGTACTGCGCGACCAGCTGGTGCAACACGAAATGAAATACCGCGCGCTGGGGCTCACCCACTTCCGCTCGTTTGAAGAAAAAATGAGCGGTGCCGGCGAAGGCAACATTCCCATGATCATGAAGTACGTGGGCACCGAGTGCACCAAAGAGCGCGAAGAAACGCTGATCGCCATGCTCGGCACCCAGGGCCTCGGCTGGGAAGGTGAAGGCTTCAACAACGATGAATTACTGGCGACCCGCGGCTGGCTGTTTTCAAAGGCGCTCTCAATTGCCGGCGGCAGCTCGGAAGTCCAGTTAAACATTATCGCCAAACGCATTTTGGGCCTACCGGAATAAACGGGCCGCAGTGGAGTAAAGAACATGCCATTGGTATTGAACGAAGAACAACGCCTGCTGAAAGACACCGCCAGGGAGTTTCTGGCCAGCAGCGCGCCCATTGAGGCCTTGCGCAAACTGCGCGACGAGAAAAACGAAACCGGCTACGACACCGCACTCTGGCAGCAGATGGCGGAACTGGGCTGGGCCGGTATTGTCCTGCCCGAGGACTACGACGGGCTAGACTTTGGCTTTATGGGCCTGGGCGCCATTATCGAAGAAAGCGGCAGGACACTAACGGCCTCTCCGCTTATCTCCAGCGTGGTGCTGGGCGCCTCTGCCATCCTGCTGGGGGGCAACGACGAGCAGAAACAGAGTCTGCTGCCCGCCATCGCCAGCGGCGAGAAAACACTGACGCTCGCGATCGATGAAAGCAGCCATCACAATCCGGCCACCACAGCACTGAGTGCTGAAAGTCAGGGCGACAGCTTTGTGTTGAACGGCAAGAAAGTGACCGTGATCGACGGCCATACTGCAGACCACATTGTGGTTGCCGCTCGCACTTCTGGCTCCGCTGGCGACACCGACGGTATCAGTTTGTTTATCGTGGACGGAAACGCTGCGGGTCTGACGCGCACACGCCGCTGGATGGCCGATAGCCGGGCCGTAGCCGAGCTTACTTTTGACAAGGTCAGCGCGAACAAAGCGGAACTGCTGGGTGAGCTCGACAAGGGCTGGGACATTCTCGACCCGGTACTGGATCGAGGTCGTATCTGTCTGGCCGCCGAAATGCTAGGTGGACTGCAGGAGTGCTTTGAGCGCACGGTGGAATACCTGAAGGAGCGCGAGCAGTTTGGCGTGAAAATCGGCTCATTCCAGGCCTTGAAACACCGCACGGCCCATATGTTTACTGAAATCGAGCTGGCAAAATCTGTCGTACTGGATGCCTTGACCGCCATCGACGAACAGCGCGCCGATCTCGGCCAGATGGCCAGCTTTGCCAAAGCGACGGTCAACGATCTCTACTACCTCGTCACCAATGAGGCGGTTCAGATGCACGGTGGTATCGGCGTGACTGACGAACTGGAAATCGGCTTTTTCCTGAAACGCGCGCGGATGGCGATTGCGCTTCTGGGCGACAGCGGCTTTCACCGGGATCGCTATGCGAGCCTGAACGGTTATTAATCTCCCCTTCCAACCCTCTCCTTCGGGAGAGGGTTAAAAGCACTCTTCTTAACGCCCCCCAATCCCGCTACGCGCTTTCAATTTAACGCGCTTGGCAAACGACAATTCTGCGAAGGCCTCTTTCTTTGCCATATCCGGTTTGATTTCCGTCTTGCAGGCCCGACACTGATAGCGGCTGCCCTTCAGAAAATTCGCAAAACGCTGCGAGCCAAAATCAAAAGCCTGACACGCACAGACAAAGGGATAGGTTTTTCGGCGTTGCGGTTTACGCACTTCTGCACCAGTGGTATCGAACGCGCCCGAAGCTTTTGGTGTTGCCCCCAATACCTGCGCCACACGCTTCCAGACCCGGTCGTGCCCCCTTGCGCGGTGCTGCCGCGTCGCAACGATATGCGCCATCTCATGAGCAACGGTATCGTAAACAAAGTCCCATTCAGGGTTGTTTCGAAAGATAACCTTGTTCAGTTCAATCAGATTCTGGTGAGGAAGCGCACGGCCAGCCATGCGACCACTGCGCAGCGAAAAAGATAGCGTCGGCTCTGGGTCGACGTAACCAAGATGCTCTACCGCCAGTTTATAGGAGGTCTCGAAGGCTCTTTGAATATCCGCCTCCAGGCTCGCTGGCAGCGGTTCACGATAGTTCGTCAACGCCATCAGAAGGTGGGTTTTGCCGGTGTTTCCTGACGTAAGCGCCGCACAATATCGGTCACCTTCCCGCCCTTGCGCGCGATGTCCTCGTCAGACAGATCACACAGCTCGTGAGGGAACACCAGCCAGTCATCGGTTTCATGCAGGTAGTAGTCCGGCGTCAGATCCGTTTTATTGCGAGCAGGCTTGAACCAGGGCATCGCAACACGAATGTCACCGTGCTGGCCCACGCCAAGATTATTGCGGATTTCCGCCAATACAGCCTTGATAGTCAGGCCGGTATCAAAAACATCATCGACGATCAGCAACTTGTTTTCGGTAGTGAAGTTGTTGAACACGTAGTCCAGGTTATGCACCTTGACTCGACGCTCTCGCTGATCGAGGCCACTGTACAGGGACGTTCGAATCGCAATGTGGTCAACCGCAATGCCACAGTATTCAAACAGTTCCTGCACTGCCACGCCCACCGGGGTACCGCCGCGCCAGAGCGCGACGATACAGTCGGGGCGAAAATCACTTTCTATGACTTGCGCCGCCAGCTCGTAAGCATCATCAAGCAGGCTCTGGGCACTGATAAAACGCTTGTTCACGACCAAACCTACTTCCGAAACTGTTTGAAATCCGGCTGCCGTTTTTCCAGGAAGGCCATCACCGACTCGATGTTTTCGGGCGAGCCCGCCAAACGCATCATTTCATCCTGCTCGCGATCCACCGCCGCGTGCACATTCTGCAGATGCACCTGACGCATCAGGCGCTTGGTTGCCACCAGCGAAGAAATGGGCCACTGAGCGATTTCCCGGGCTTTGCACAATGCTTGATCCAGCAGACCATCGTCGCTGAATGCGCCTGTCGCGATACCAACCTCAACGGCACGGTCGGCGTTGATCCATTCCGCGGTATACATCAACTCGGCGGCGCGACGTGCGCCAATAACCTGCTGCAAGGTATAGCTGCTTCCCCATTCTGGCACCAGTCCAAGTTGAACAAAGGGAAAACGCATTCGCAGGCTCTCGCCCACATAGACCACATCCGCATTGAGCAGCAAGGTTGCACCGCCACCCACCGCTACGCCTCTGGCCGCGCAGATCAGGGGCTTGTCAAAATCCAGTAGCGCCTTGGCGCTGGAGACAAAGGGATGTTCGCTTTCACCGTCGGCATTGGCCATATCATTGAGATCAACGCCGGAAGAAAAATCCTTACCGGCGCCCGTTATCACCACGCAGGCCACCCGAGGATTATCCCTGGCGGCATTTATTGCCTCGCGAAAAGCCGCCCATTGTTCAACATTAAACGCATTTTTCTTTTCCGGACGATTCAGCGTAATCAGCAATACACCGTCATCGTCGAGTTCCTGCAGTATCGTATCTGACATTATTTCATCTCATTATTTGTTAATAAATTGAACCGTGCTATCCAGCGCCGCACGAGCCGTGCGACAACGATTGGCTGGATGAGCTTTGTCTTCATAGCCGAATGAAATGCCGAACAGCAGTCTGTTGCTGTCAGCAATCGCAAGTTCTTCCCGTATCTGGTCTGCGAAAAAGCTGAGCGCCGTTTGCGGACAACTGGCCAGACCATGAGCCGACATACTGAGCATCAGATTCTGAGCATACATACCCAGGTCAGCCGCCTCACGAATACCGAAATTTTCAGGCAAGAATACAAAAGCCACATGTGGGGCGCCGAAAAATTCAAAGTTGCGATAGAAGGCCTCACCGCGCGCCGCTTTGTCTTCCCGGGTGATGCCAAGGGCATCATAGAGCTGCTTGGCAGCATCATACTGCCGCTCTTTATATACACCCTCGTACTTTCCATCGTAGGGAAAGTCCATGGTCATATTCCCCTGCAGAAAATCACTGCTGATCCGCGCTTTGAGTCGCTCTTTTGCCGCACCACTGGCCACGGCAACCTGCCAGGGCTGGGTGTTGCAATTCGAGGGTGCCTGTTGCGCCGCGTTAAACACGGAGTGCATCAAGGCATCACTCACCGGTTGCTCGAGAAAAGCGCGCACAGAACGTCGCTCGCTTACCAGCGCCCGAAATTGTTCGCTCGATAAGGCTTCCGTTTGGGCCGTTAACGCCTCACTCATGTCGTATGACTCCTGACTGTTTATAGGACTCTATCTCTTCAGCGCTCAACCCAGCGCGGCTCAGAATTTCGTCGGCATCCGCACCGGCTGCGCTGGGTCCGCGTGCAATAGCCGCCGGGGTGCGCGAGAATCGCGGGGCGGGTGCGGTCTGGGTAACACCGTCGATCTCAACATAGTTTCCGCGCGCCTGATTGTGCGGATAAAGCACCGCCTCGTTCATATCCAGCACCGGTGCAAAGCACACATCAGTGCCTTCCATTATGCCACACCACTGCTCACGGGTTTTGCTCTTGATCCGCTCGGCGATGCGCTGTTTCAGCTCGGGCCATCGGTCTTTCTCAAACAGATGGGTGTAGCCCCCTTCGCCCAGATCCAACTCTAGCTTCTCCGCCAGCAGGGCGTAGAACTGAGGCTCGATGGAACCTATAGACACATAATGGCCATCGGCACACTCGTAGGTGTCATAGAAATGGGCTCCGCCATCAAGCCAGTTGTCCTCGCGCTGGATGCTCCAGGTTCCACCCGCCATATAGGCCTGAGTGGCCGCCATGAGCGAAATAACACCGTCTGTAATAGCAGCATCCACGACCTGGCCCCTGCCGGATGATTTTGCTTCCAGCAGCGCCGCCAGCATACCCATCACCAGATACAGCGAGCCGCCACCGTAATCCCCCACCAGATTCAGCGGTGGCACCGGACCGCCCTCGCGACGGCCGATGGCTGCCAGCGCCCCAGTTACGGCGATGTAGTTGATGTCGTGACCGGCAGACTGCGCCAGCGGGCCCTCCTGCCCCCACCCAGTCATTCGACCGAACACCAGCTTGGGGTTGCGCTGCAGACAGACATCCGGTCCCAGACCCAGCTTTTCCATTACCCCCGGACGGAAGCCTTCAAACAGTCCATCGGCGCCTTCAATCAAGGTCAGAACCAGCTCGACCGCAGCAGGGTTTTTCAGGTCAAGGGCGATACTGCGCTTGCCCCGCGATGTGATATCGCTGGGGCTCGCTGCACCCGCGGCGCGGTCTATGCGGATGACCTCGGCCCCCATATCCGCCAGCAGCATGCCTGCAAAAGGGCCGGGGCCGATGCCTGCCATTTCAATGATTTTGATTCCGCTTAAAGGGCCTGGCATAACTACCTGCTCCTGTGTGACTTCGCCTAAAGGGCGAACGAATAGCTGCCGTGTTAACGTCCATAAAAAACGCCTGTTCCTCGCGAAACAGGCGTTCTGTGTTCAGCCAAAACCGGGGGGCTTACTCGCCGGTAAAGTTAGCCGGACGCTTTTCCTTGAATGCTCGCATGCCCTCTTTCGCATCTTTCGACGCAAAGACCGGCCCGGCCAGCTCATCAGATTTCAGCATCGCCTCATCTTCGGCAAGGTCGGTCTGCAGCTCACGCAATGAGCGCGTAATGGCTTTCAATGCCAACGGTCCGGTTTTGCAAAGCTCTTCCGCCATCTTCTTGGCTTCGGCAAGGGCCTGTCCTTTCGGTACGATGCGATTGATCAGACCCCAGTCCAAGGCTTCCTGGGCAGTACAATGACGCCCCAGAAGAACCATCTCCGCTGCGCGGCAGTATGGAATCTGACGCGGCAGACGGACACTGGATCCGGCCATTGGATACAAACCGCGTGCAACTTCGGTCACGCCATAAATGGAATCTTCCGCGCCGACCCGTAGATCGGTACCGGCCAGAATTTCTGTACCACCTGCCAGCGCATAACCCTCAACCGCCAGTATCAGTGGCTTGCTGGGACGGTTATCACGCAACAAGGCCTGCCAGTGTACATTGGGTACGGTACCCATCAGATTCATGAACTCGTCAGAGGCATCCTGGTTGCTGTCCGGGCCTGCTTTCAAGTCCATACCGGCGCAAAACGTATCGCCGACCGCCGTGAGAATGGCGCACATCAGCGAATCGTCTTCATCCAGACGACGCCAGGCTTTGTACATACCCAGCAGCATCTCCGGGTTAAAGGCGTTTTTGGCCTCAGGACGGTTGAGCGTAACGATCAGGGTTTTGCCTTCCTGTTCGATAATGCAGTTCTTGGTGCTGATATCGAGTTCAGCCATGAGGACTCTCCGTATTAATTCTTTCCATGTGCCCGCCTCCGGCGGGCACAGTGATCAGGCCAGTTCGCCTTCACCGCTCAGCGCGAAGGCTTTGGCGGTTTTGTAGTCCGGCTTGCCACTCGGCGCGCGCGGAATATCCGCCGTCACATGCACTGAACGGGGCACTTTGTAGCCCGCGATGTGGTTGCGGCAGTGATCCTGCACATCTTTCACGCTCAGGTTTACGCCATCACGCAGTTGCAGCACGGCAGTCACTTTGCTGCCCCAGCGCTCATCGGGTGTTGCAACTACCAGCGCATCAAAAATACCTTCGTGCGCCTTCAGTGCGTTTTCCACTTCCTCCGGAAAGATTTTTTCACCACCGCTATTAATGCAGTTGGAACCACGACCGAAGACCGTGATAGAGGTATCTTCTTCCAGCTTGGCGGCGTCACCCGTCAGCAACCAGGTCTTACCGTCCACCTCGACAAAGGTTTTGGCTGTTTTTTCCGGATCGTTGTAATAACCGACAGGAATGTAACCCGAGCGGGCAAAGATTCCGGTTTCGCCCGGCTTAGCGTGACGACGGGGTGTTTCATCGTCGATGATCACATCCATGTAGTCGGTGCGGGTGACATTGCCAAGACCCGATTCAGATTTTTTCTGACCGTTGTCCATGCCCATCTGGCCACCTTCCGATGAGCCAAAGCTGTTGGTGATAAAAACATTCGGGAAATGCTTTTTGAAACCTTCCTGCTTGGCTTCTGAAAAGACTGCACCACCGGAGCCAACATTGAAAATGGATCCCAATTCCCAGCGATCTGGATTCGCATCCAACGCATCGAGTAGCGGAATCGCCATCGCATCACCAACGATCTGCACGGCATTAACCTTTTCCCGCTCGCAGACATCCCAAACGTGCTCCGCATTCAGCGAGTGCTGATCATTCAATACCAGTTTGTTACCCGCCAGTAGCTGGATACAGGCGTACCACCAAGAGGCACCGTGCATCAGCGGAGCCAACGCGATTCCACACAAGGGATTTTCGGCAACGCGGGTTTCAATATCTTCCGGTTTTTCACAGGGGCCATTCGGCGAGAAGTGGCCACCGCCACCCATGGCCGCGAAGAAAACATTTTTATGGGGCCACATTACACCCTTGGGCATGCCCGTCGTGCCACCCGTGTAGAGAATGAAATAGTCGTCACCGGAACGCTCTTCGAAATCGCGCTGATCGCTATGCTCACCCATGGCCGATTCATATTCCACCGCGCCAATGGTGTTCAAATCAGCGCCGCTGTCATCGTCGACAGCAACAAACGTTTTCAGATCAGGGGCTGCGCTTCGAATCTCCGCAATATGAGGCGTAAACTCACGGTGGTGAACACAGGCCACCATGTCCGCGTTATCAAAGATATACAGCAGCTCATCTTTGACGTAGCGATAGTTGACGTTGATCGGCACCGCGCGAATCTTGAAGCAGGCCAGCATGGCTTCCATGTACTCGTTGCAGTTGTACATGTACAG